>CAJAFD010000558.1 GCA_903938935.1 uncultured Opitutia bacterium | reverse complement strand
GGGGTTGAAGACAGACTCGACCCCGACTTTGTGAGAAACAGTTTTGCAGCCGGCAAGGTCGCTTTTTATGAATATGCCTATGGGGGCTATTACTTAATCGCCGAGATTTCTCTTTCCCACGGCACTTATTCTGCCGATGAGAGTCTGTACCCCGCCATGGCTTTCCCCATCCACTACCAAAATCCACCTCAAGTTGCGCCCAAGCCGCCCATCGTACAGTTCGTGACGCGCGAAGATGTTTTGTGGAATCGGCCCATTTTCCGCGCGCCCCCGCTCCAAGTTACACCACCTCGGGTCGACTCAAAAACATTCCAGCCCGCACCCCGTCCCTCCACCACGACGAGCAGCGCTTGAGCGGTAGAGAACTTCTTTTAATGAAGCGGAGACCCACGTCTCCGCTTTTTTTACGCCCACATTACACGCTTGGCGCGTGGGCCTCGTCGGTTTTCAAAACATGATCCCATGCCGCTGACCCCGCCCCAGCTCGAAGCTCTGCGCGCGCTTCTCGATCGCCTCATTCCCGTCGATGAATTTCCCGGCGCCCTCGCCACTGGAACCGATCAATTCATCCTTCAACTTCTCACTCACACCTGCGCCGTCGAGGCTCCGGCGATCGCGCAAAGCCTCACGCACCTCGACGCCGAAGCGAGTGCGCGCCACGACCAACCCTTCGCTGCGCTCCCCACCGCCGCTCAAGACGCACTCATCTCCGACCTCGAGCACAACCGCACTGCCACGCCCTGGCCCGCGACGTTTCCTGCCGCCGCTTTTATTAATCGTCTCATCGATCTCACCGCCGAGGGCTTTTACGCCGATCCCGCCAACGGCGGCAACCGCGACGGCGCCTCCTGGCGCATGATCGGCTACGACCCGCTCTTGCCCGCGCGTCCCTCCGCCCCATGAGCACGGCCGATTCTACTTACGACGTCATCATCGTTGGCGCCGGCCTAGGCGGTGGCATCGCCGCCGGCGTCCTAGCAGAAGCTGGCCAACGCGTGCTCCTGCTGGAGCGCGGCCGTGATCTGCGCTACCGCGATATCCCCGGCGATCACCTTCGCCATCATCGTCTTTCGCTCTACGGCGACAACACCACCCAAGAACCCGCCGGCCACCCGCGCGTGTTTGTCGATCCCGAAGGCCGCAGTCGCACCGTCTTCCCACACGAAGCCGATTACCACAACAACGCCCTCACCGTCGGCGGCGGTGCCCGCATCTGGGGCATGCAAGCGTGGCGTTTTCATCCCGACGATTTTCGCATGGCCTCGCGCTATGGCACGCCCGCCGGTAGTTCTCTCGCTGACTGGCCCATCAGCTACGCCGATCTCGCGCCTTTCTACGAACGAGCCGAACACGAGGTCGGCGTCGCCGGCGATCACACCGCCACCGACTATGCCCCGCGCGACCGTGCGTTTCCGTTGCCGCCCGTGCCGGCCACGCCGACCGGCGCTTGGCTCGCTCGCGGCGCGGCCACGCTGGGCTGGAACGCCTTCACGCCTCCGCTCGCCGTCAACACCACGCCTTATCTCGGCCGCGCCGCCTGCGTCCAATGCCGTCAATGCATCGGCTTCGCCTGCCCCACCGATGCGCGCAACGGTTCCCATAATACCCTCCTGCCCCGCGCGCTCGCCACCGGACGTTGCACGCTCATCACTCGCGCCCATGTCGCCCGCGTCCTCACCGATGCTTCGGGCCGCGCCCACGGGGTCGAATATTTCGCGCCGACCGCGCCCAACTCGGCCCAGACCGAGCGCCGTATCGCCCACGCCACTACGATAATCCTCGCCGGAGGAGCCATCGAGACCGCGCGCTTGCTCCTCCTCTCCGCATCACCACAGCACCCGCGGGGGCTCGGCAACCACAGCGACCACGTCGGTCGTCACCTCCAAGGCCATTATTATCCCGTCGTCTCCGGCCTGCTGCCTGCCGGTTTCCAAAATCCTAACCACGGTCCAGGCGTCAGCATCGCCACCACGCAATTTAATCACGGCAACCCCGGCATCATCGGCGGCGCGATGCTCGCCAACGATTTCGTCAAACTCCCGATCATCTTCTGGCGCTCGCATCTGCCGCCCGACCTTCCCCGCTGGGGCTCGGCCAACAAAAAAGCCATGCGCGAACTCTACCTGCGTGGCATCGATCTGCGCGGACCCGTGCAAGAAATTCCTTCCCCTAATTCGCGCGTCACGCTCGACCCGCAGGTGCGCGATCGTTTCGGCCTGCCCGTCGCGCGCTTGAGCGGCACCACGCATCCCGAGACGCTACGCACCGCGGAATTCATCCGCGCCCGCGCCGAAGATTGGCTACGCGCCGCCGGCGCGGAACGCGTTTGGAGTTCACCGATGGATTTGCGCCTGTCCGCCTCGCAACACCAAGCCGGCACCGCGCGCCTCGCCGCCGATCCACGCGACGGCGTCACCGATCCCTTCGGTCGCGTCCACGGCCACGACAATCTCTGGATCACCGATGGTTCGCTGCACGTGACCAACGGCGGATTCAATCCCGCGCTGACGATCATGGCCCTCGCCTTCCGCGCCGCCGCGAAAATCGCCGCGACGACGTAAAGCCCGAGCGCCCGCTTAACGCTCCGGCACGAGCCAAAGCACATCGCCGCGCGCGCCGGGCCCTTGCGCGAGTAACGGCGCGAGAAACTCCACCGTCGTCGCGGCCTCCGCGTCAAATTTCCACGGCGGATTCACCACGACGAGACCGCAGCCAACCATTTTTGCTCTCGGTGGATTGACTACGAGCTCGGCCGCGAGTGTTGGCGGCAATTCCAACCGCCGCAGCTCCGCGAAAAACAAATCCACCTTCGCGCGCTCCGTCAGTGGGTACCAAATCGCAAACGTGCCGCCCGGCAAACGGCGCAAACATTCCTTCACCGCAGCCACGATTTGCGCCCATTCGTCTTGCGCCTCAAACGGCGGATCAATCAACACGAGCGCGCGTTTCTCGAGCGGCGGCAAGAGCGCGCGCACCGCACCGTAGCCGTCCGTCTCGCGCACTTGGGCGCCTTGCGTAAATTGCAACCGCTCCTTGAGCGCCGCGGCTTCCTCGGGTTGACGTTCGCACAACACCAACCGCTCCTGCGGCCGTGCGATGAAACTCACCAGCAGCGGCGATCCGGGATAAAACCGTGGTTCGGGCGTCGCGTTGCCTTCGCGGCGATCGTAGGCGCGGGCGAGCTCCACGTAGTCCGCGACCCCCGGCGGCAACTCGGCCGCTGGGCGCGTCCACAACCGGCCCACGCCTTCAGGCCACTCGGGCGTGCGCGCGTGAGTGTCGCCCGTCGCGGCCGCCGCGAGATCATAACTCCCGCGGCCGGCATGCGTATCGAGACACAGAAAACCTTTGTCCTTTTTCTGAAGCGCACGCACGAGCTGCACGAGCAGCGCATGCTTCATCACGTCGGCGAAATTCCCCGCGTGATAATGGTGACGGTAGTTCACGCCGCGACCGGCACTTTCACAACGACCTTACGCACCAACATCGGCGCACCGGCCGCCACGAGCGGACGATGGCCATCGATCGGATAAAACACCGCAACTTCTCCCGCCACGACGCGCAGCGAGGAAAACGTCGACGTAGGTTGATAAAACAAAACGTCCTTCGCCGGACGCAGATCTTCGCTCACGGTAAGTTTCGTGACATCGGAAACCTCCATCACTTCATCGCCGACGATCACGGCTTGGACGTCGATGTAGGCCTTGTGTGATTCCCATTTCGGGACGGAAGGCACGCCCGCGGGCTGCGACATGCAGGCTTGCGGCAACGCAAACACGCCGCCCGCCAACTCCACGCGCTGCATCTGCTCTGCGGCGAGGCCGTCGAGCAACGCGCGTTCCGGCGAACCGGGGCGCAGACACGCTTCGACGTAGGCGAAGGCCGTCTTGAAATTTTCCGAAGTGGCGAGCTGAGCGCGCACCGTGGCGAGGGAACCGAATAGAGCCATGCGCCCATCCTCGATTCCACGCCAAAACCTGGCAAGCCACGAAACTTTGTTTGCGCAAGCAATAGACTAAAATATACTTATGACATGAAAAAATCTTTTTTCTATTTCATCGCCTGTGCGCTGGCCACGCCTGCCGCCCTGCTCTCCGCCGACTTCGAAGGTAG
>CAJAFD010000557.1 GCA_903938935.1 uncultured Opitutia bacterium | reverse complement strand
CTCGTCGTCGGTAAAGCCACCCCGACGATCACGTGGGCCACGCCTGCCGCCATCACCTACGGCACCGCGCTGTCTGCGACTCAACTCAACGCCACCAGCAACGTCACCGCGGGAACTTTCAGCTATAGCCCCGCCAGCGGCACGACGCCCAGCGCCGGCACGCAGACGTTGACCGCCACCTTCACGCCCACCGATACGACGAACTACAACACCGCGACGGCGTCGGTGTCGCTCAACGTGATCGTCGCCGTTCCGGGCGCGCCCACGGCGGTTTCCGCGACCACCGCCAATGGCGAAGCCACCGTGACGTTCACGGCGCCGAGCAACACCGGCAGCAGTGCGATCACTAGTTACACGATCCGCGCCACGGCCACCGATGGCTCGGTGGTTACGGTCACGGCGAGTGGCTCACCGGCCAAAGTTTCTGGCCTCACGCCGGGCAAGTCCTACCGCTTCACGGTCATCGCCAATAACAGCGCGGGCGCCAGCGATAGCTCCACCACGAGCGACGCGCTCACGATCAGCCTGCTTAAACAGACGATCACCTTTCCGGCTCTCGCCGATCGCCCGAGCAACAGTGGCTCTTGCGTGCTCACGGCGAGCGCGAGCTCGGGCTTGCCGGTGACATTCACCATCGTCAGCGGCCCCGCGCTGCTCTCGGGCAACCTCCTCGATCTCACCGGTGCCATGGGCACCGTAAAAATCCGCGCCAGCCAGGCCGGCAACGCCACCTACGAAGCCGCACCCACGGTTGAGGTTTCGCTTACGGCCACGGCCAGCAGTGCCGCCATCATCTTCATCAAAGCCATAGATCAAACCTCGAGCAGCAGTGTCGCGGATATCGCCGTCATACTACCGACTAATTACAGCCAAGGTTCACTGTTAATCGTGTCCGCCTCCATCCCCACCCTCAATGGCGTGGTCAACTTCACCTTGGGCGCCGGCGGCACGTTTAGCACGACCCTGGTCACGCCCGCGAGCTCGGCCCAGCCCTTGGAAATGGGCGTCCAAGCCGCTCCGCTGAGCTATACGATTTCGGGCACGCTGATCGACAATGTATTCTCCGGCTCGATATCGCCGCTAAACCTGAGCTTTAAGGCCAACGTGCCAACCAGCACCGGTCCGTCTCAAACCTCGGCCGGTTTCTACAAATCCACCGCGATTGGCGAAGGTTCCGCGGTCACCTACTCGGTCATCGGCGCCAATAACGAAGTCCTGGTCCTCACCCAAGGACCGACCCTCACCACCGGCGGCTTAACCACTTTAGCGCCCGATGGCTCCTTCACCGTGGCGGCTAACACGACCAACGGCACCGCCGCTATCACCGGGAGCGTAAATCCTCTCACCACCGCCGTATCGGCCAATATTTCTGTCCCCGGTAAACCGAGCCTCAACTTCTCCGGCCTGAGCACCACCACCACCCGCACCGATCGCCTGATCAACCTCTCCTCGCGCGCCAAAGTCGGCATCGGTGAATCGGTCCTCATCACCGGCTTCGTCATCGGCGGCACCGATTCGAAAAAAGTCCTCATCCGCGCCGTCGGTCCCGCGCTCAGCGCCTTCGGCCTCGCCAGCCCGTTGCCCAATCCCGCGATCACGATCTACCAAGGCTCCAACCTCATCGCCCAAAACGACGATTGGAGCAAAGACGACGCCGCCGAAATCTCCCGCCTCGGCGCCTTCGCCTTCACCGCGGGCAGCAAAGACGCCGCGCTCCTCACCACGCTCAAGCCCGGCGCTTACACCGCGCAGATCGCCGACCCGAGCGGCACCGGCACCGGCGTCGCCCTCGCCGAAATCTACGACGCGAGCGTGAACCCCAACGCCGATTACCAACGCCTCGTTAACATCTCCAGTCGCGGCCGGGTCACGCCCGACGACGGCGTGCTCATCGGCGGCTTTGTGGTGACGGGCAATTCCCCG
>CAJAFD010000556.1 GCA_903938935.1 uncultured Opitutia bacterium | reverse complement strand
CGAGCGGCCCGATCATGCTCGGTAAATTTATTAAAACGTTAAATTACACCGCGCCCAACGCGGCGATTGTGCACGTCGAAGTCGACGCGCGTCCGGGCAAAAACGCTTACGTCAACGCCGAGACCCCATTCCCAGCGCTCCCGTCCGATCTCGTCGGAGCTGACTGGGTACAAGCCGATGACCGCGATTCAACTTACAGCGCCGTTGATTTAATGGAAATCGCCGTGAGCGCCGGTAGCACGGTGACCATCGCCCACGACGACCGCCTCCCCCGCCCCGCTTGGCTCACGAAACAATTCAAGCCCACTGGCGCTAAAATCCTCGTCCTAGGCCAATCGCTAAGTCTCTTCGCCCACCCGACCAAAAAAGACGCCAGCTTCACCCTTGGCGCGAACACCGAAGACACCCGCATCAAGGAAGCCGCGATGTATATCGTTTTCGTAAACGGTAGCGCCGCGAAGTAACCGCCCGTCTCAGCGCCACTCGTGCCGCGGGTAGCGGCGCGAGAGCTCGGCTTTTACCTTCGGGTACATGTCGCGCCAGAAACTCGTGAGGTCGTCCGTCACTTGAATCGCGCGATGGTTTGGCGCAAGTACTTCAAATTTCACTGGCACGCGGCCGTGTCCGATGGTGAATTTTCCCTCGACGCCAAAGAGCTCCTGAATGCGCGCGCTCATGATCGGCGGGCCTTCTTTATTATAAGTGAGTTTAGCTTTTCGGCCGTTCCCCATCGTGAGTTTTTCCGGCAGATAATCGTCGAGCACGGCGAGTTGTTCCGCCGTGAGCCAATCGCGCAGCACAGGCATCACGGGCTTTTCCTTCACGCCGCGCGCGCTGGTTTCGCCAAAACAAATTTGCTCAATCAGCGTGCCGCGGTCGGCGTCGGTGAGCACGTTGACCTCCAGTTCCGGAAACCATTCCGCCAAGCGATTCACGCGCACGATCCACTGCTCCACCGTCTCGTCCCAAGCGTCGATCGTGATGCGACCGGCGAGAACTTCTTTTGTAAGCAGAGCGGCCGCTTCGTTCATCGGCACATCATCAGAGTTCCCCTTGGCCTCCAAGACGAGATCGCGGAAACGTTTCTCTTTACGCGCGACCACGCGCTTCGCCTGCTCGTCGTAAAGGACGCCGCGCGCTTCGCCGTAATCGTCCGGAAAAAGTTCTTTCAACCAGGGCTCCTCGATGGCCGTCGCGAGCGTGAGCAAGGTGTTCACCTCGCCGTCACCACGTCCGATTTCGCTAATTTCCGCCGCCACCAGTAACCGCGCTTGTTGAATCCCGCTTTCACGGGCCAACACGCCGCGGCGTCCGTGCACGAGTTCAACGCGCAGCGTGCCGGCGTCGAGTCGCTTGCCGAGTTGGTCGGAAAATCCGGCGAGCACACACTTTCGCACCGCGACGGGATCAAGGCGGGCTTCGGTGACATCGAGACCTTCCTTGCGGGCGATTTCCAAAAACTGTTCGTAAAGCGGGCCGACCGCGCGAGCGCCTTGCGCATGAATCCCCAGCCGACGACAGGCATCGACGCTGTAATTATTTTTATCTGCGTAGCTCCACGCGCGCATGAGCAGGAAAAAATCGCTCTCGTGTTCTTCGCCGAGCAGATCTTCCCGCGCCTGTTCGACTTCTTTCGTGGAGCCGCGCAGCAAGAAATTACGTCCCTGCGTGAGCGCCGCCATGAGCGCGACGGGTCGCACACAACCGCGCTCCTGCGCCGCGAGCAGCATACGCGCGTAACGCGGATGCACCGGGAAGCGCAGCATCTTGCGGCCCAGCTCGGTGATCGAGCGACTACGTCCGGACAGCGCGCCTAAATCCGCGAGCAATAACTCCGCGCGTTCCAATGCTCTCGCATCGGGCTTCTCCAGCCACGGAAAACCAAACACGTCGTCGATGCCGCTCGATTTGAGCGTCAAGACGACCTCGGAGAGATCGAGGCGTTTTACCTCCGGCAATTCCTGGAGCGAACGCGTGCCGTGTTCGCGTTCCGTCCAAAGCCGCACGCAAACGCCGGGCGCGGTACGGCCGGCGCGGCCAGCGCGTTGATCGGCGCTCGCAGCGGAAATTTTTTCGATGAGCAGCGTGTTGATACCGCGATGCGGATCGAAGCGCGCCAGGCGTGCGAGGCCACAGTCGATCACGGCGGTTACTCCGTCAATGGTGAGCGAGGTTTCGGCGACGTTGGTCGAGACGATGATTTTGCGTGCCGACGTTCGCGCCACCGCGCGGTCTTGTTGTTCGGGCGGTAACTCCCCGTGCAGCGGGAAACTGACAAAATCGCGCAGCCCGCGGCCGTTTTGGATCGCCTGGAGGGTGCGGTTGATCTCGTAGGCCCCGGGCATGAACACGAGCATGTCGCCCTCGGTGAGGCTCGCGACGCGTTCGCATTCGCGCGCGGCGACTTCCCACGCGGGCTCATGCTCGAAGTTTACGCTCTTCGGCAGATACTCGATCTTCACCGGAAAACTCCGGCCTTGCGACACCAGCACGTCGCACGGCGCGAGGTAGTCGCGCAGCAAACCGGCGTCGAGCGTCGCCGACATCACAATGATTTTCAGATCCGGCCGCGTGGTGCGCTGTATCTGCAACGCCCGCGCGAGGGAGATGTCACCGTAAAGATGGCGCTCATGAAATTCGTCGAACACGAGCGCGTTGATCCCGCGCAATTTCGCGTCAAACGACATCTGGCGGAGCAAAATACCCTCGGTGACAAATCGCACACGGGTCTTCGCTGAGACCTTGGACTCGAGGCGAATCTGATAGCCGACGACGTCGCCCAGCGCGGTGCCGACTTCTTCGGCGACGCGTTTGGCCAACATGCGCGCGGCGAGACGGCGCGGTTGCAGCACCACGACTTCGCCGCCGTCAAGGAAGCCGTGTTGGAGCAACATCTGCGGAATCTGCGTCGATTTACCCGAACCGGTGGGCGCCTGCACGATCAAGCGACCGCCAGCGCGCAGCGCGCTCACGACGGCAGATTCGAGTTCGTATATGGGCAAAGCGGAAGGGCGCATGGCAGGCGTAAGGAACCAGCGTTTACCGTGTCCGGAGCGAGGCAAGCCAACAGCGCGCGCGCCGCGCCGAGCCTTGCCAACGAGGGACTCAACCCCACGCTTCATGCACCCCCATTTTATGATGTTATCAAAAAATCCCTGCGTCTGGTTTGGTTTTAGCATGCTGATTTTTTCCACCTCGCTCTTCGCTGCCTCGGCGGGTCCGGTGGTGCCACTTTGGGCCACGGCTGCGCCAGGAGCGCTCGGCGAAAAGCCTCAAGATATCCCCACGCTCACGTTATTCGCACCAGCTGCCGGCAAGGCCAACGGGGCTTCGCTGCTCGTCTTGCCTGGTGGCGGTTATGCCCATTTAGCCGACCACGAAGGCGCGGGGTACGCGGAGTGGTTTGCCGCGCAAGGTGTCACCTGCTATGTTTTGAAATATCGTCTCGGTTCGGCCGGTTATCGGCATCCGGCGATGTTGAACGACGCGGCGCGCGCGCTGCGTTTGCTGCGTACTTGGGCTAAGCGTGATGGGCTCGATCCGGCGCGGATCGGCGTGATCGGTTCTTCGGCTGGCGGGCATTTAGCGTCGACCTTAGCGACGCATTTTGACGGCGGAAAACCCGAGGATGTCGATTGGGTTGAACGCGAGAGTTCGCGTCCCGACGTTGCGATTTTGTGCTACCCGGTAATCAGCTTCTTAGAATTCGGTCACGTAGGCTCGCGC
Organism: uncultured Opitutia bacterium; assembly: GCA_903938935.1. Lineage (GTDB taxonomy): Bacteria > Verrucomicrobiota > Verrucomicrobiia > Opitutales > Opitutaceae > Tous-C4FEB. The sequence continues at coordinate 626 of CAJAFD010000556.1, read as the reverse complement.
AAAAATTTAATCGGCGAAAATCCCGATCCCGCGCTGGTGCGTTATCTATCCAACGAGTTGCAGGTCACGGCGCAGACCACGCCCACGTTCATCTGGCATACGATGGAAGATAAGACCGTGCCGGTGGAAAACGCCCATCTCTTCGCGGCCGCGCTGCGGGCTGCGCGCGTGCCCTATTCGCTCCATATTTATGAGAAAGGCGCCCACGGCCTCGGTCTCGGTCGCCCCGGCAAACCGGCTCCGCCTTGGGCCGAACAATGTCTTTATTGGCTGCGCGAACGTAAGTTTCTGCTCTGATTTCGTAGCGTGGCGGGGCGCGTGCGTGTCTTTTCGGCGTCGAACTGCCTTCGGCCTTGCCTTCGGCGCAGGTGAAGAGCACGTTCTTCTTTTTTCCAAAGACCAGAACGACTCCGCGCTATGAATCAGAACATCCGAAACATCGCTATCATTGCACACGTTGACCACGGCAAAACTACGCTCGTGGACCAACTCCTTAAAGAAGGCGGCGTCTATCGCGCCAACCAAGCGGTGCAGGTGCGCGCCATGGACTCCATGGATCTCGAGAAAGAGAAGGGCATCACGATCAAGGCCAAGAACACCTCCGTTCACTGGCAGGGTAAGATCGT
>CAJAFD010000555.1 GCA_903938935.1 uncultured Opitutia bacterium | reverse complement strand
GACCCGCCTCGCCTCACTCCTCACCCCGCGCACCAAGGCCATCCTCCCCATTCATCTTTACGGCCAAACGGCCGACATGACCGCGATCAACGCCTTCGCGGCCGCGCACGGGCTCTTCGTCCTCGAAGATGCCGCGCAATCTCACGGGGCCCGCGCCCACGGTCGCGCCAGCGGCGCCCTCGGCCACGCCGCGGGCATCAGTTTTTATCCCACGAAAAATCTCGGCGCGCTCGCGGATGCCGGCGCGATCACGACCGAAGACGCCACCCTCGCCGCGCGTCTCCGCTCGCTGCGCAACTACGGTTCGCGCGAGCGCTATCATCACGATGAAGCGGGCCTCAACTCGCGCCTCGACGAATTTTCCGCCGCCTTCCTGCGCGTGAAACTCCCCCACCTCGCCGCGTGGAACGCCCGCCGCGCCGCACTCGCCCAGCGCTATCTCACGCAGCTGCGCGGGGTCGGCGATCTCGTGTTGCCCTTTGTGCCCGCGTGGGCGGAACCCGTGTGGCATCTCTTCGTCGTGCGCACAGCGCACCGTGAGGCGTTGCGCGCGTACCTCGCCGAGCGCGGGATCGCGACGCAGATTCATTATCCGATTCCGCCGCATCGTTCGGGCGCGTATCGCTCGCTCGGATACCAAGTCGGAGCGTTTCCCCTCGCCGAACAACTTGCCGCCGAGGTGCTCAGCCTGCCGATCAGCCCGCATCATACCGCCGAACAGATTGACAGCGTGGGCGCGGCCGTGCGCTCGTTCTTCGACTCACGATGAGCGTTCCTGGTCACACTTCTCCGTTTGCCGAACTCGCCCGCAAGCGCGACCTATGGTGGCAATTTACAGTTCGCACCGTGGAGTTGCGCCATCGCGGGAGTTATCTGGGCATCCTGTGGGCCGGCCTTACGCCGTTGCTGATGCTGGGGCTTTATTACGTCGTCTTCGGCAAAATTTTTAACGGCAGCTTCGGCGTGTTGCCCGATGAAACGCGCACGGACTACGCCCTCGCGTTTTTCCTCGGTCTGATTCTGCACCAGTTGACCGCCGAGACACTTTCGATCGCGCCCGGGATTATTTTGGCGAATCCAAACCTCGTCAAAAAAGTCGTGTTTCCGCTCGAGATTTTGCCCATCGCGCAGCTGGGTGCGACGTGGTTCAACCTCGTGATTTCACTCACGTTGATGATCCTCGGTGCCGTGTTTCTGGGGCGCGGCGTATCGGTGGAAGGGTTGCTGTGGTTGCCGGTGATTTTGTTTCCGCTGCTATTGTTGACTGCTGGGATTTGCTGGTTGTTCGCGGCGCTCGGCGTGTTTTTTCGCGACCTCGGCCAGATCATGCCGTTTTTCGCGCAGATCGTGCTCTACGCGAGCGCGGTCGTGTACCCGATCGCGAAAATCCCGGAAGACCTGTGGGTGATTTTGAAATGGAATCCGTTGCTGCACTCGGTCGAGCTCGCGCGCGACGCGATCGTCTGGGACACACCGCTCAACTTGAACCACCTCGGCTACACCTACATCGCAGGCATCGCGGTGTTTTTCCTCGGGCGCTGGGCGTTTCAGCGCCTCCAATCGGCCTTCGCCGACGTGATCTGAAGGTTTAGGCTCCGCTGCCG
>CAJAFD010000554.1 GCA_903938935.1 uncultured Opitutia bacterium | reverse complement strand
GCACGGTAAAAATAGCCCCGAGCAAGGCCGCCTCGTAGCGCTCGAATTGTTTCACTTCGAAGCGCTCGAGTCCTAGCAAGGTCAGCCAAGTGAAGAGCAGCATCCCGAGTAAAGTTGCCACCGCCAGAATTCCGCTGAGGACGAAAAAGCCGTGCCAGCCAAATTGCACGCCCGAGAGATAAACCGGCAAAAACCCTTCACACGGCGAAAGCGTCAACATCACGAACAGACCGCTGATCGCCGCCCAATCACCCGCTTTGCTTGAGGCCAGCGGACTTTCTTTCAGTTCCACGTCCCAGTGACTGTTTTCATGGTCATGCCCGTGCCCGCAATGCGCACTCGGGCGATGCTGCCCGCCCAGCAAGTGATGATGCCGCACGCCACCGCCGCGAAATTGCTGCCAAAAATAAAACAGCCCGATCGCGATCAACAACCCGCCCACGATCCAATTAAAAAGCTCACCAGCGTGTTCATCTAACTGAAAACCAAACCACGCGATGGCCAACCCAAGCAGACTCGTCAAAGCCACGTGCCCGAGCCCGGCGAACACCGTCACCGCGAGCGTCTTCCACCGGCTCCAATTTCGCGCCCGCGCCACGAGCACAAAGGGTAACCAATGCGTCGGGATCGCGGCATGAAAAAAAGCCACGGTGAATCCGGTGATGGCGATGGACGTGAGCACAGGTGATTGCATGTCGAGTTCGTCAGCCAGCACGGGAGGCGCCAGCCTGTCGAACGTGAACCATAACAAAGTCGTCAAGCCCCCACCCGGTTTAATCCGCTCGTTTAGCACAATTCCCGCGAAATAGTTTACTCGGCGTCTTTTCCTGCGTAGTCAGTTCGCCTCACGTTATGTCGCCCGACCTCGTCGCCGTAAAAGCCTACCTCCTCGATTTACAGGAGCGTATCTGTGCGGCCCTAGCCAACGAAGACCGCAGCGCGCCGTTCCGCGAAGATTTATGGACACGCCCCGAGGGCGGCGGCGGGCGCACGCGCATCCTCGCCGAAGGCGCCGTTTTCGAAAAAGCCGGTGTCGCGTTCTCGCATGTCCATGGCCACCAACTCCCGCCGTCCGCGACGGCGCACCGCCCCGAGCTCGCCGGCCGCCCGTGGGAAGCACTCGGAGTTTCGCTCGTGATCCATCCGCACAATCCCCACGTGCCGACGAGCCACGCCAACGTCCGATTCTTCATCGCGCATGACAAAAACGCCGCGCCCATTTGGTGGTTTGGCGGCGGCTTCGATCTCACGCCTTACTACGGCAACGTCACCGACTCCGTCCACTGGCACCAGACTGCCCGCGACGCCATCGCGCCATTCGGGTCGTCGTTGCCGGCTCGTTTTAAAAAAAACTGCGACGATTATTTTTTCCTGAAGCATCGCGCTGAACCCCGCGGCGTCGGCGGCCTTTTTTACGACGATTTCAACGAACTCGGTTTTGACCAAAGTTTCGCCCTCACTCGCGCCGTGGGCGACGCCTTCATTCCTGCGTATCTTCCGATTGTCGCGCGCCGCAAAGCCACGCCGACCACCGAAGCCGAACGGCAGTGGCAACTCTACCGGCGCGGACGCTACGTTGAATTTAATCTCGTTTGGGACCGTGGCACGCACTTCGGCCTCCAAAGCGGTGGACGCACCGAATCCATTTTGATGTCGCTGCCTCCGCTCGTGCGCTGGGACTACGCGCGCACGCCCGCACCTGGTAGCGCCGAAGCGCGGCTGCACGAAATTTTCTTACAACCGCGTGATTGGGCCAACCTGTCCGCCGCGCAAATCGCCGCGCTCGAATCCCCGTTATCACAATGAATGCTCGCGAACGTTTTCTCGCCGCCTGCGCCTGCCAAACTCTCGAGCGCCCGCCGCTCTGGGTCATGCGCCAAGCCGGCCGCTATTTACCCGAGTACCGCGCGCTCAAAGCGAAATCTTCCTTCCTCGAAATGGTGCGCACGCCGGCGCTCGCCACGGAAGTCACCTTGCAACCGCTGCGTCGTTTCGCCCTCGATGCCGCGATTTTATTTTCCGACATTTTAGTGATTCCCGAAGCGCTCGGCCAACCTTACGCGTTCCGCGACACCGGCGGCATCGCCATGGGCTACCGGCTCGATACTCGCGCCCAAATTGACGCACTCGCTCCGGCCCACGCCGTCGTCGAGAAACTTTCTTACGTCGCTGAGACCCTTGCGCTGCTCAAAACCGAGCTTGCCGGCAAACACGCGTTGCTCGGCTTCGGGGGTTCGCCCTGGACGCTGGCGACGTACATGGTCGAAGGCGGCAGCTCCGATGACTTCGAGCGCATCAAGACACTTTTTTATATCGACCGCGCCACGTTTGACGCGCTTTTGGAAAAACTCACCGCGGCGATCATCGTTTATTTCCAGATGCAGATCCGCGCGGGTGCCGATGCGATTCAGATTTTTGACAGCTGGGGCGGCCTCATCGCGGGCGCTGACTATGAAGCCGCCTCCTTGAAATGGATCCGGCAAATCATTGCCGCGCTCCCGCAGGATTTCCCGGTGATTCTCTACGCGAAAGGCACGGCCTCACAGCTCACAGATCAGGCCTTTTCGGGCGCGCGGGTGTTGAGCGTCGACTGGACCTGCGATCTCGCGATCGTGCGCCACACGCTACCGGCCAACGTCGCCGTCCAAGGCAATCTCGACCCGATTCTCCTCAACACCACGCCCGAAATCGTGCGCCGCGAGGCGACGCGATTGCTCCAATCCATGCGCGGCACTGCCGGCCATATTTTTAATCTCGGCCACGGGATCACGCCGCAGGCCAAGATCGAATGCATGGATGCGCTCGTCGAAACCGTCACCGGTTGGCGCAACTAACGCCGCCGCTGGCTAAGATTTTTCGCCGAGCTATTACGGCGTTTTTACGCCACCCGCGTAGACGGCATCCCAGTTTTTCACGATGTCGTGCACCACGACGCTGCCGACACGGTAAGCGGATTCGAGCGACGGCACCCAGCCCGCGTATTCGGCTTGCAGACTTTGCACCACGCCTTGTTTCGGCGCCGGCGTGCAATAATTACTCCCCGTGCGCAGAAAGAGCAGACGTTGAAAATCCGCTTTACCCATTTTGGTCAGCTGCGAGATCGCGGTGGCGATGCCCTGATCTTCCATGTTGCTCATCACAAAATTGGCTTCGCCCTTCGTCCACAGTTTAGACCAGTCGTTAGCCCACTGCGTTAGGGCGGCGCCGTGCCAATAACGACACGAACCGAAGCTGTCGCCCAGCAAGACAAACGGCGGCCGCTGGGCATTGGGGAAGCCCGTGTAAGTTGCGCGGTAAGCCTGCATATCGGGCGTGTCCACGAGCGCGACATCCTTCGTCAGCGCAAACGCCCGCGCCACCAGCGCCTGATTCAACGCGTAACTCATCGCGTCGGGTTCCCAACCTTCATTTTTCGGAATCTCATTGGGCTTCTTGGCGCCGATGGGAATGATCGCGTAAGGCCAAGTCTTGTCCGCCTCGCGGCTGTCGATTTCGTAGGCAATATCGCCATCGACTACATACCGCGCCCACGCCGCGCTTCCGAGCGATGCATCGGCCGGATCGACGCCCGCGATGCCGTTAACGAGCCAATAGGCTTTCGAAAAATCAAACCGCGGATCGAGCACGAGGGCCATGATCTGATTGGCCGCACGCGCGGTCGTGCCGGAGACGACGCCGAGCACACCTTGGCCATTGCTCAACACTGGATGCGTCACACCGGGGACCACGATGCGCTCCGTCCACGTCTCGCGTTCGGCCCAATATTGAAACTCGCCCGGCTTATCGCCCGTGTCCGCTCCGCTCTCAAACGTGGTGACCACGACGACCTTGATCGCCCTAGGCTTTTCCGCCGCTTTCACGCCGCACGCGAAGGCCAAAATCAAGGCGAGTCGTAACAACAAATTTTTCATCGCCGACACCTTTGCAGCCCTTGGGCCAAAACCCACCTTTTTCGCTCTTGGAACGCGCCTTGACTCCCCCTGCGCTCGACCTACCTTCCGCACCTTTTCCCGGTATGGCGCAAGACCTGAAAGACACCCTCCAGCTTCCCAAAACAGATTTCGCCATGCGCGCAGGTCTCGCTCAACGCGAACCCGGCCGCGTCGCCCACTGGGAGAGCATCGGTCTCTACGCGCGCCTCCAGCAAAACCGCGCCCGAGCTGAGAAAACTTTCGTGCTTCACGACGGCCCGCCCTTCACCAACGGCGACGTCCATATCGGCACCGCGCTGAACAAGACGCTCAAAGACATCACGCTCCGCTACAAAACCCTCCGCGGTTATCGCACGCCCTACGTCCCCGGCTGGGACTGCCACGGTCTGCCCATCGAGCAGAAAGTCACCCGTGAGCTCCGCGAGAAAAACGAAACCGTTACCACCGCCGAGCTCCGCGCCCGCTGTGACGCCTTTTCCGAATCTTGGATCGCCAAACAGACCGCGCAGTTCAAACGCCTCGGCGTCGTCGCCGATTGGGCCCACGAATACAAAACCAAGGCCCCCGCTTTCGAAGCTGATATTCTGCGCACGTTCGCCGCGTTCATCGAAAAAGGCCTCGTTTATCGCAGCAAGAAACCGGTTTACTGGAGCATCCCGTTTGAGACCGCACTCGCCGAAGCCGAGATCGAGTACAAGGATCACACGTCCATCGCCATCTGGGTGAAGTTCGCCGTGCCTGCCGCTGAAGCGGCGAAATTCAAGCTCCCCGCAGACAAACCACTCTTTTGTCGTCATCTGGACCACGACGCCTTGGACGATCCCCGCCAATCTCGCGATCGCGCTCCATCCCGACGTGGACTATGTCGTCGCTGACACCGGCGCCGAACGCATCATCGTCGCCCAAGCCTTGCTCGGCTCCGTCCTCGCCTCGGCGAAAATCGAAACTCCGCCCACCATTCTGGCCACACTCAAAGGCGCTAAGCTCGAGCACCTCGCCCCGCGTCATCCATTCATCGATCGTGCCTCGCCGGTGGTTCTGGCCGACTACGTCACGACCGATAGCGGTACGGGCGCCGTCCACACCGCGCCCGGCCACGGTGCCGAGGACTATCTCACCGGCCTCAAGTACAAACTCGAAATTTACTGCCCCGTCGGCGACGACGGTCGCTACCTCGATGACGGCAAAGTCCCCGCCGACCTCGTCGGCATCTCGACCCTTGAGACCGTCGAAGACCTCGCCGCGAAAAAGCCCTCGCCCGCCAATCTCGCCGTCCTGAAAAAACTCGCCGAAGCCGGCGCACTCCTCGCCAAAGCCAAGTATCCGCACAGCTACCCGCACTGCTGGCGCTCAAAGACCCCGATTATTTTCCGCGCCGTCGACCAGTGGTTTGTTTCCCTCGACAAAGCGGACACCCGCGCCACCGCCCTCGCCGCCATCAAAGACGTTCAATGGATTCCCGGTTGGGGCGAAGCCCGCATCCGCGGTGCCGTCGAATCTCGGCCCGATTGGTGCATCAGCCGCCAACGCTCTTGGGGCGTGCCCATTCCGGCCTTTTTTGACGATAAGAAAAACGCTTTTCTCGACGCCGGCGTCGCCCGCGCGGTCGCGGCGAAGATTGCCCGTGAAGGCACCAATTTCTGGTATAACGCCACCGCCGCCGAAATCCTCTCGGGCATCGCGCTGCCCGCGGGCTGGCCCGCCCCCGAGGCGCTCACGTGCGGCCGCGACACGCTCGATGTCTGGATTGATTCCGGCTCCTCGCATGCGGCGGTTCTACGGACCCAACAAGGCGCCACCCAATGGCCCGCCGATCTCTATCTCGAGGGCAGCGACCAACATCGCGGTTGGTTTCAATCCTCCCTTTGGACGAGCATCATCGCCTTCGGCGGCGCGCCCTACAAAGCCGTCCTCACCCACGGCTT
>CAJAFD010000553.1 GCA_903938935.1 uncultured Opitutia bacterium | reverse complement strand
CTACAACGTTGCCGCCATTGAAATTTCCCGCGGCCCCAACTCCAATCTCTTCGGTCTCGGTGCGGCCTCCGGCACCGTGAACATCGTGCCCACCCAGGCCAACCCGGACCGCGTCACGGCCAGCGCCTCCTTGCGCTTCGACGACTGGGGCGGCCACCGCGAGAGCCTCAATTTCAACCAACCGCTCGTGCGCGGAAAACTCGCCCTCCGCGTCGCCGCCGTGCAGGAAAGCAAAGGCTTCACCCGCCAGCCCGCCTCCGAACGCATCCATCGCGAGTTCGGCACGATTCTCGCGCGCCCGTTCAAGAACACCCAAATCCGCCTCACCGCGGAGGCCTACAACAACGACTACCGCCGTCCCAACTCAATCACGCCCCGCGACACGACCACGGAGTGGAAAGCCCAGGGCAGCCCGACTTGGGATCCGACCACTCAGATCGCAACGTTCGCCAACGGCACCAAGACCGCTGCCATCACCAACGACGCCCTGCTACCCTTCGGCCTCGTAGGCGGCTACAACGGCATCTACAACCGCCCCAGCGTTTATATCGACAACACCAGCATACAAAACTTTACGGTCCAGCGCACCAATAACGCTGTCACCACCGGCAATCCCACAAATCCGTTCTCGGGCGGCAATAGCACACTGCGGTACCTCCAGAGCGGCACCACCATCCAACGCAACCGCGATATCCTTGGGCCGACCGGTCTGCCGCTGTATCTGATTCCCGGGACCAACGACAAATCCATCTACGATTGGTCTTCGATCAACGCCGTCGCCCCCAACAACGGCGTCGACAAAGCTGAAACCTACAGTGCCGAAATCGAGCAGGTTGTCCTGAACACCCGGAGCCACTTGGTCGCCGTCAAGGCCGGCGCATTCTACCAAAAATTCGAAAAAGACGAGTATGGCGCGATCGATAACCTTGAGTCCGTCATCTACGTCGATGTGAACGAAAAGAATCTCGATGGTAGTCCCAACCCCTACTTCAAGCGGCCCTACATTCAGGCCACGGCACCTAACAGCACTCGGCGCCCCCAAACCATCGACATCCAATCGGCCGATCTCGCCTATCAATTTACGCCCAACAATCTCCCCCGTTGGCTTTCGTGGATCGGCCAGCAGCGCTTGGGCTCACACGCCGAAGTGGACCGCGGCGACAGCACGGGCTTCACTTCGGCTCAACGGGTGACCTCGAATCACCCGTGGATCACGCCGACCAACCGCATCAACACCCAGGGTATCGCTCAGCGCTATCTCCTCGGCGACAATGTCGGTCAAAACATGGACTACGGCCCCTCGTTCCTCAAGAATCTCGATGGCACCTATCCGCTCACCTGGTTCGACAACCGTAACGGAGTGTGGGTCAAGGAGCCGGTCACCGTCACGAATCAGCTCAACAACGGCCAAGGCGCGCGCCAACGCACCGAGACGCGCACGGTCAACGCCACCGCCCAGAGCTTCTTCCTCAACGACCGACTAGTGACCACCGTCGGCTTCCGCCGCGATCGGCAGCGTTCCCGCACCAGCGCCGGCGCCTTCGTGAACCCTGCGACCGGTCTCGCCGATCTTGCCAATACCAACATTTTTGGCCCCGCCCAAGGCTTCGTCGCGCCCTCCGGCACGGTCATCAACCTGCCCGGTTGGGTCGAACAAACCGGCGACACCAAGACTTACGGTGCCGTGCTCAAGGCCACCAAATGGCTTAACTTCCATTTCAACAAGTCGGACAGCTTCGCCCCGCAAGTCGTACGCCAATCGGTCGGTCTCGGGAATGTTCCGAATCCTCGCGGATACGCCACCGAATGGGGCGTAAGCGTCTCGGCCCTCCAAGGAAAACTCAATGTTCGCATCAACCATTTCCAGACGAAGGAACTCAACTCCCGCGGCAGTGAAGTCGGGACACTCGGCAACCGCTACCTCGACATGGAGGGCCGCCCCGACGGTTCGAACAATATTCAACAGGCGTCGTTCCGCTCCTTTGCCACCAACATTGCCCGCGGTCGATTGATCGCTTCGGGCATCGCCAACCCTACCGAAGCCCAACTCTTCCCCGTCGTGGCATCGCTGATGGCGCCCTACGGGACCGACAAGGCCAAGAACGAGGAGTGGCTCACTCGCCTCATCTACTCGGGCCCCAGCCAACCTCAGACGGTCGGCACCACCGACGTTTCGTCCAAGGGCTACGAATTCGAGGCCACTTACAATCCCACGCGCAACTGGCGCATGAAGTTCACCGGCTCGCAGACCCAAGCCCAAGACGATCGCGTCTCACCTGAGATTTATGATTGGTGGCAGGCGCGCATCCCCGTGTGGACCACCCTCCGTAGCGACATCACGCCCGGCGACGGGAAGGGTCCCCTTTGGTGGAATACCCTGCCCCCAGGCGAAACGCGCACGCCTGAAACCCGTTACATCGGCGACCAATACGGCCCCTACTGGGCCGCCGCGACCAACGCCGGCCGCCCTCGCTCCCAAATGCGCGAATTCCGTGCCACCGGCCTCACCAACTACGACTTCACCTCCGGTCGCCTCAAGGATTTCAACATCGGCGGTGCTTTCCGCTGGGAAAGCAAAGCCTCCATCGGCTACGGTGCCGCCGCGCCCGAGACCAGCGGGCCTTACCAAGGCACCGTTCTGTTCCTCGACAACAACAAGCCCTACTGGGACAAGGCCCGTTACTACTTCGACGTTTCCGCCGGCTATAAATTCAAACTCTGGGGCGACAAGATCCGCGCCAAGGCCCAGGTCAACGTGCGTGACATTTTCGAAGACGGCCGCCTTCAAGCCGTCGGCGTTAATCCCGACGGTGTGCCCTACGCGTATCGCATCATCAATCCACGTCAGTTCATCTTTAGCATGACGTTCGATCTCTGAGGTGAATCCATCCTGATCGGTCGGTCTTATTGATCGAACCACCGAATCTGTTTTGATCGCCAGCGTTGGTTTCAAGTTCTCGCCGCAATCGAGAACCTAGAAACCAACGCTGGTTTTTTTATGCTATAACG
>CAJAFD010000552.1 GCA_903938935.1 uncultured Opitutia bacterium | reverse complement strand
GCCGGGGGGCGAGAACGGGATGGGAGTTCGGTGAACTCAAAGGCAGCGGGAGCGAGACGCGAAAGCGACGGAGCGCACGACGGAGCGGAGAACCGCCGCGCCGCGCGCAGGTTGATTAAGCGGCCTTGAAGCCGGCGGTGGGCACGGCGACTTCGGCGATGATGCGACGCAGGATTTTTTCGGCGTTGAGATCGGCGGCCTCGGCTTCGTACGTGAGATTCACGCGATGCCGGAGCGCATCGGGGAACACGTCTTGAACGAGATCGGGCGAGACATGATCTTGTCCGCGCAACCACGCGAGCGCGCGACTGGCTTGATAAAGCGCGAGACAGGCGCGCGGCGACCCGCCGAAATTGAGCGTGCGCGAGCCATCCGCCAACGGCACCGCGAGGGCGCGCGTGGCGCGGACGAGGTTGAGAATGTAGCCCTTGATCTCGGGCGACACGTAGATGCGGTCGACGGCCTTGCGGAGTTCGAGTAATTCCTCGCCGCTCGATACGGCGACGAGCTCGGGCTGGCTGGTAACTTGGCCCCAACGCTCCATCAGAATCGTCTCTTCTTCGGCGGAGGGATAATCGACGAGGAGTTTAAAAATGAAACGATCCATCTGCGCTTCGGGCAGCGCGTAGGTGCCTTCTTGTTCTACAGGATTCTGGGTCGCCATCACAAAAAACGGTTTAGGCAACGCGTGGGTTTTACCGCCGATGGTGACTTGTTTCTCCTGCATAGCTTCGAGGAGGGCGCTCTGGACCTTGGCGGGGGCGCGGTTGATTTCGTCGGCGAGGACGAGATTGGCGAAGATCGGGCCGCGGTGCGCGGTGAACTCGCCGGTGTTGGGCTGGAAGATCATCGTACCGACGACATCACTCGGGAGTAGATCCGGCGTGAACTGGATGCGGTCACAGTGAACACCGAGGGCGGAGCCGAGAGATTTGATGAGCAAGGTCTTCGCGAGACCGGGCATGCCCTCGAGCAGAATATGGCCATTGGCGAGGAGCGCGACGAGCAGGCGCTCGATGACGTGCTCATTGCCCAAGACGGCTTTGGCGATTTCGACGCGAAGTTTTTGCGACCAGATGGGACCGGTGATCATGGGTTCAAATAGAAAAATCGGGAATGCAGACGAAGACGCGAGCGAACACAAAACGTCACGCCACCGCGTCTGAATCAAGTTTAGCAAGGTGGATACCAAACACGGAGTAGATTAACGATTAACGCAAAGCCATCCTCTCGCAGCGGCATACGTCCTGCTTGAACGCGATCCTTGTGCCCAATTACACCACACCTAGGTTTTAGTAATTATAAGCGCGTCATGTAATCGCGCCCGCGCCACGTTTCCGGATTGTGTGGGTGAGTACTTTTCAGAGTTAGTTAGTACACCCCACCCCCCTTGCTCTATAACCCATTCTCTTATGAATAATACCCGACTGACGCTACGTCACTTCGGTCTCAAACAACTGGGACTGATTCTCATCACGGCCACCGCGCTCATCGCGACGCCCGCACCCACCAAAATCACGCCGGCGAAGGACCTCATCGGGTTCTCCATCGGCGAGGATTACAAGATGGCTAACTACACGCAGATCTCCGCGCTCTTGAAAAAATGGGAGACCGAGAGTGATCGCCTGAAGGTCGTCAGCATCGGCACCACCGCCGAAGGTCGCCCCCAATACATGGCGATCATCACCTCGCCCGAGAATCACAAAAAGCTCGAATACTACCGCAACATCTCCGTGCGCCTCTCTCGCGCCGAGGGCCTCACCGACGACGAAGCGAGGAAACTCGCCGAAGAAGGCAAAGCCATCGTCTGGATCGACGGCGGCCTCCACGCCACCGAGACGGTGAACTCCCAATCGCTCGCCGAGATGGTTTACCAAATGTCCAGCCGCACCGATGCGGAGACGATGCGTTTCCTCGACGACGTGATCTTGCTCATGGCCGTCCCGAATCCCGACGGCGTCGAACTCGTCGCCAACTGGTACATGCGCGAAGAAGATGTCACCAAACGCACTTTCCAGACGCTACCCCGCCTCTATCACAAATACATCGGTCACGATAATAACCGCGACTCGATCACGATGAACATGCCGGAGACGACGAATCAAAACCGCGTCCTCTTCATCGAGTGGAATCCACAGATCATGCACAACGTGCACCAGACCGGTCCCGCCGGTCAGGTCATCTTCATCCCGCCCTTCCGCGACCCGTTTAACTATGTGTTCGATGCCATGATTCCGATCGGCATCGAGCAAGTCGGCGCCGCGATGCACGCCCGCCTCATTTCCAAAGGCATGGGCGGCTCCGCCATGCGCTCGGCTGCCCCCTACTCCACCTGGTGGAACGGCGGCATGCGCACCGCCACGTATTTCCACAATCAGATCGGTCTCCTCACCGAAATCATCGGCAATCCCACGCCGATGGCCGTGCCGCTCATCGCCGAGAAACAACTCCCCACCGGTGACTGGCCACTCCCCATCAAGCCCCAGGTCTGGCACTACCGCCAATCGATCGACTACATGATTGAAGTCGAACGCGCCGTCATGGACTACGCCTCCCGCAACCGCGAGACCCTGCTCTTTAATATCTACGGCATGGGCAAACGCTCCATCGAGCGCGGCAGCAAAGATTCTTGGACCATCACCCCTAAGCGCATCAACGCCCTCACCGAGGCTGCCAAAGCCGCCGCCCCCGACGAGGCCCCCGCCGCCGGTCGCGGCCGTCGCGCCGCCGCCAACGACAGCCCCTTTAACGTGCCCTCCCTGCCGAGCGAGCTCTACGAGAAAGTGCTCAACGATCCGGCTTACCGCGATCCGCGCGGCTACATCATCTCGGCCGCCCAAGATGATTTCGCTACCGCCGTTAAATTCATCAACGTGCTCCTCAAACACGGCGTCGATGTCCACAAAGCGACCGCCGCCTTCACCGTCGCCGGCAAAAATTATCCCGCTGGCTCCTACGTCGTGAAGACCGCCCAGGCCTTCCGCCCTGCCGTGCTCGACATGTTTGAAGCGCAAGATCACCCGATGGACTTCGCCTATCCCGGCGGCCCGCCCAAGCGCCCCTACGACATCACTGGCTGGACGCTCGCGACCCAGATGGGCGTGAACTTCGACCGCGTCATGGAAGGCTTCAACGGCCCGTTCACCAAGCTCGCGTTCAAAACCGAGAAACCGTTGCCCGCCGCCGTCACCAGCGTCGCCAATGCCGCCGGTTACCTCGTGAGCCACAAGATGAACGACGCCATCATCATCACCAACCGTCTCCTCAAGGCCAACGCCGAGGTTTACTGGCTCGCCGCCGAGCAAACCGTCGCCGGTCAAAAACTCGGCACCGGCACGCTCTGGATTCCCGCCGCGCCTGCCGTCCTCCCGATCCTCGAAAAAGCCGCCAAGGAACTCGGCGTGCCGGCCTACGCCGTCGCCGCTAAACCCACCGGCGAAGCCTACAAGCTCAAACCCATTCGTATCGGCCTCGTCGATACCTACGGCGGTTCGATGCCCTCCGGCTGGACGCGCTGGATGCTTGAGCAATACGAATTCAACTTCGAAGTCGTGTTCCCGCAGGTGCTCGATGCCGGCAACCTCAAGTCGAGTTTCGACGTGATCGCGTTCCCCAGCGGCACCTACGCCGAAGGTCGCGGTGGTCGCGGTTACGCCCGCGCCGCGGGTCCTTCGCCGGAGAGCATCCCGGAAGAATTCCGCTCGATGCTTGGCACCGTCACCAGCGCCAAGAGCGTGCCCGCGCTGAAGATCTTCGTCGAAGCCGGCGGCACCGTCCTCGCGCTCGGCGCCTCCGCCAGCATCGGCGAAGCGATGGGCCTGCCCGTCAAAAACCACCTCGTGGAAAAAGGCGCCGACGGCAAAGACGTCCCCTTGCCCCCCGAGAAATTCTACATCCCCGGCTCCGTGCTGAATGTGAATTTCAACAACCAAGATCCGCTCGCCTTTGGTATGCCGGAGAAGGGCTACGTGTTCTTCGACACCAGCCCGGTCTTCAGTCGTCCCGCCGGCTCCACCGTGAAGGCCAGCAAGGTCGCTTGGTTTGAAAGCAAGCAACCGCTCTACAGCGGTTGGGCGGTCGGCCAAGATTTGCTCTACGGCGGCGAACTCGCCACCCAGGCCTCCATCGGCCAAGGCAAGCTCGTGATGATCGGCTTTGAAGCCACGTTCCGCGCCACCCCGCACAGCACGTTCAAGCTGTTCTTCAACGGTCTCTACCTCGGCGCCGCGGCACCGACGAAGTTATAATCACTCAAAGCTAACTAACCTTTGAATCGAGGCCGCCGGATCTTCCGGCGGCCTTTTTTTGCGCCGAGCGGCGACGGACGCGCGCGAGTCCTAGCGCGAGTCGCGCAGCGCCACGTTGCGCTTGCTCACCACTCCAACAAACCGCCAGCAAACGTCAGCCCAGCGCCGACGCTACAAAAAATAATCCGATCGCCCTCGGCGAAAATCCCTTCTTCGGCCGCCCAGCCCAGCGCCATCGAGACGCTGGCCGCACTCGTGTTGCCGTATTTGGAGATCGTCATCACGAATTTGTCGTAAGGGATCCCCACGCGCTTGCTCACGGCT
The DNA here is from genome assembly GCA_903938935.1 of uncultured Opitutia bacterium. Taxonomy (GTDB): domain Bacteria; phylum Verrucomicrobiota; class Verrucomicrobiia; order Opitutales; family Opitutaceae; genus Tous-C4FEB. Next base: position 803 of record CAJAFD010000552.1, on the reverse strand, counting down.
TTTAAGATGCGCTCGTTGGCCTGATGCGGCACGACCCAGGCGATGTCCTCGGGCTTTAGGTTTTCCCGCGCGAGCGTCTGCTCGATCTGCTCCGCGAAGCCGACCACCGCGTGCTTGAACACCGAGGTCCCGTTCATCTGGAGGTAAAAATGTTCCGCGTGTCCATCAGCCGCCACGGGCCACGGCATGCGGGCGCCGCCGCCCTTGCGCTGGATCGCCTCAAATTGCTCGGCGTCGCCGCCCAAGCCCATGCGATGCAAGCGATGCCCGCCCGCGCCCGCCGTCAAAATCGCCGCGCCGGCGCCGTCGCCGAAAAGAAACGCCGTCTCGTGATCCTGCGGATTGGTGATGCGCGACAACAACTCGGCCGTCACCACGATCACGTTTTTCGCCGTGCCTGAAATGATGAACGAACGTCCGACTTCGAGCGCATACAACCAGCCCGAACACGCGGCGTTTAAATCAAACGCCAACACCCGCGGAATCCCCAAGCGCCGCGCGAGGTCACTCGCCATCGCCGGCACCGGTTGATCGGGAATGAGCGTGGCCATGATGATACCATCCATCTGTTCCGCCTTCATGCCGGCTTGCGCGAGCGCGTTTTGCACCGCGATCACGGCGAGGTCGGTCGCGCTCTCATCGTCCGCGGCGTAGCGGCGCTCGCGGATGCCCGTAAGGCGCACGATCTCTTCCTCCGTGCGATCGGGGAAGGCTTTAAGAATTTCGCTATTGGCGCGGATTTTGGCGGGAGCCGCGTGTCCGACGCCGGCGATGCAGACCGTTGCTTGGGAGTTCAATCGAGG
>CAJAFD010000551.1 GCA_903938935.1 uncultured Opitutia bacterium | reverse complement strand
GAGCGCTGGCGGCGGTGGTGCATGAGAAATTTGGGCCACGCCGCACGTTGGTGCGAGCGGACGCCGCGTTGGCGTGGACGGCGTCGATGGGGCCGTTGGCGGGGCGGGCGGCGGCTTACATGTGCGAAGACTTTACCTGTCAGTTGCCCGTGGTGGAGCCTGCGGAATTACGGCGGGTGTTGGGCTAGAAGCTTAAATCTCCCGCTCTACGCCAAGGCTCGATCTTATGATCGAGCCTTAAAGCTGCACAATCTTCGGCGTGTAGTAGACGATGCCTCGCGGCGCATCGGCCAGCGCGGCGGCGGTGGGTAAATCCGCTTCGATCCAAGAGAAATTTTGGCCTACAAACACATTCCACGCGGCTAGGTTCGTGCTCAGAATTTTACCCGTACACTGAATGAACTCGAGTTTCTCATCGTGCAGTTCCCGCGAAGCGATTTTCGTGGCCGCCTCGGCCGTGTCCGCAAAGACAATCACGTAGAAATGGTAAATTTGCTTGGAGGGAGTTCCGTCGATCGGGAACGGGCGCGCGGCTACGGGTACGGCAAAGAGCTGTTCGCGTTCGGCCTCAGAGTGGTGGTTAAAAAAACTCAATGGAAACGGGTGCGATCAGGGATCGGGATAAGTGATTTGGCGGGTCACGTTGAGCGCGCCGTTTTGGGTAGTGGCGGGACCGGCCCAGACGGGGTCGTCTGGCGTGAAATAACCTTGGTAGGCGATGCCGCGCACAATGGGTGAATCGAAGCAGGCCGCCCACGTATTTTTCGTGATGTAATCCTCGTCGAGGAGCGTCTGGGCGTAGACGCCGGTCTGGCCGCCGTTGTCGAGGAAGTAGCGTTCTTTCGCCGAGTAGATTTGGCGGAGATTATTGAGAATGATCGACTGGGTCGCGGTGGCTTTGACTCGACTAAACGCGGCGATCGCGAGCGTCGACAACAAGCCCACGATGACGACGACGATCATCAACTCGACGAGCGTAAACGCGCGGCTGGAGCGGCGTGGATTCATGTCTGCACCTCTTTCTTCAGACGGAGGCCGACGACGGCCAAATAGAAACCGGTCGTGACGAGCACAACCGTCGCCAAGCGAAGAGCGACCATGGGCAGGTTTACCGACCAATCAATGGGCACTTCCCAGACGTAGTAGAGGTTGTGCTCTAGGCGACCATCGCCAGTGATTTTGTAGACGGGCGGGTGCACCCAAATCCAGATGAGGGTGTTGCAGCCGGCGCAAAGGATGATTCTTTGAAGGAGATTCACGACGCGATTGGTTTTTCTCGATAACGAACGCGGGCTGAACCTCTGCAACGCCAAACTTCCCCTCGCTGGTTTAGCGGTGGTCGCTACCTGCGGAGCAAATTTTGCGCATTGCCCGAGGCGGAAAAAGCGCCACGGGTTACGCGTATGAATGACGAACGCATCGTGCGGCTAGAGGAAAAAGTCGCCTACCTCGAGCGCCACGTGACCGCGCAGGACAAGGTCATGCTCGAGCTGGGCGACGCCGTGGTGCGCTTGCGGGCCGAGCTCCGGATGCTACGCGAACGCGCGAGCGAGAGCGGCTCCAGCGTAGGCCGCGACGAAGGCAGCGATCTCAAGGACGAGCGCCCGCCGCATTACTAAAAAAATCGACCGGCGGACTCGCCTCAACCTCCTCGCCGCGCCGGGAATCAGAACGCCGCCGTGACTTCCGTGAGGTGGCCGGGTGCGATGGATTGCTCGCCGAGCGCGGTGCATTCAACGGTGTCGTTTTTATAGAGTTTAAACGTCACGGTCGCGGCCGTCTCAGTGGTTTCCCAACGCCATTTGCCGATGGAAACAAACGCGAGCGGGATGCCTTTTTCCCAAGAGAGGCCGGGGCCTTCGCCGCGGATAAAGAGGCGGTTGCCGATGCCGATGTAAGCCGTGGCGAGCAGACGCGTCGCGCCATCGGCGGTCACGGATGAGACGGTCGCGTCGGGGCTGTGGAGTTTGAATTCGGCGACGGGTGAGGCAGAAGGAAATTCGTCGGGGGCAAATTGGACAAATTCATCCACCGCGGGCGGCGTGGCCGGCGCAGGTGCGGGTGCTGGCGTGGGCGCTGGTGCGGGTGCAGGTTCGGGCGTCGGTGGAACGGAATCCGTTACTACGGAATCCTCTGCGACGGGTTCCGTTGGCGTGGCGATTTCAACGGGGCTGGGTGTCACGGCGGGAGCGGGCGAGGACACGACCTCGGCGTTCGAGGCTAAAGCGGTTTCGCCGGCAGGCGCGGGAAGTTTTTTGGGTGCGCGTTTGCGGGGAGTTTTGGGTGCTTCGGCTGCTAGGTTTTCGAGCACGGGCGCTGGCGTGGGTTCGCTGGTGGAGCTCGGAGCCGGAGCGGGCGCGGGTGTTTCGGTGGTGGCGGCTGCGGGAACGATTTCGGGCGAAAGGTTCGCGGGCGTCGTCGCGGGTTCGGTGTGTTATGCGACGGGAGCGGGCGTGGGTTCTGGAGTGGGTTCGGGTGCGGGTGCGGTGAATTCTACGACCGGAGCGGGCGCTGGTTCGACGGGTGCGGGCGCAGGGGGCGGCGCGATCGGCTCGGGGGGCGGTTCAGGTAAGACCGAAGTGG
>CAJAFD010000550.1 GCA_903938935.1 uncultured Opitutia bacterium | reverse complement strand
GCGGATGGATTTTGTGATCATGCGCAGCGCGTTGGCGCAGGGACTCGTGGAGGCGAAAAGCAGTATTCGAGACACGGCGACTTTTGGCGCGGGTCGTCAGTTTATTTTTGAAATTCGTCTGCATGGCGCCGATGCGCAAAGCACCCATGTTGATGTTCGCCTGACGGAATTATTGGAAGGCGACTTCAAGGCTGGGGCCACCGGCAAGACCTTGCGGGTGCACGGGCTCTACGATTCGTTTTTCGCACAGGTCGATCAGGCGTTGCGCGGAACTTGAGCTGGGAGTTGGCGTTGAGGATTTATTGCGTTGTGGGTTAAATTAGGGCTTGCGAGGCACCCATTTAGCAGGGGATTCTGACCGTTCGCGGTTCAGTTCGGGTCCATGTTGGCGTTGCCGCGATGCTCCCGCCACCATTCAAAGTTAGTCCAACCATCAACCCACGACCCTGCTTTACGGCGGGGTTATTGCCGGTCGGAGGGAAGCTAGGAGCAGGCGACTCTTTTGCCGGTTTTACGCATATGAGTTCGTTAATGAATGACCTGCTCGCGCAGTCCGCCTTCGATAAATTGAAGGTCGGCGCGATCATCCCCGGCACGATCACTGAGATCCGCCAAAATGAAGTTGTCGTCGATATCGGCGGCAAATCCGAAGGCCTCATCCCGGCCAATGAGTTCATCGACATCGGTGAATTGCAAATCGGCTCCAGCATCGAAGTGCTGGTCGAAAAACTCGAAGACAAGAACGGCAACCCCGTCCTTTCCTACGACAAGGCCGAACAAAAGAAAAACTGGGATAACATCCTCACCAAATTCCCCGAAGGCTCCATCGCGGCTGGCCGCGTGAAGGCCAAGGTCAAAGGCGGCCTCATTGTCTCCATCGGCGTCGATGCGTTCATGCCGGCCTCGCACATCGACGTGCAGCCACCCAAGAACCTCGATCAATACGTGGGCCAGACCTACGATTTCAAGGTCCTCAAGATCGATCTCGTCCGCCAGAACGTCGTGCTGTCGCGCCGCGAGCTCATCGAAGAACAGCGCGCCTCCAAGCGCCGCAATCTCCTCGAGAGCATCCAACCCGGCCAAGTCCGCAAGGGCATCGTCAAGAACATCACCGATTTCGGTGCGTTCATCGATCTCGACGGCATGGACGGCTTGCTCCACATCACCGACATGAGCTGGGGTCGCATCTCGCACCCGAGCGAGATGGTGAAACAGGGCGAAGAAATTCAGGTCATGATCATCGAAGTGAACCGCGACAAAGAACGCGTTTCCCTCGGTCTCAAGCAGACCACCAAGAACCCATGGGACGAGATCGAACGCAAGTTCCCGGTCGGCTCCAAGGTTCACGGCAAAGTCGTCAACCTCGTCCCCTATGGCGCGTTCATCGAGATCGAGCCCGGCGTCGAAGGCCTCGTGCACATCACCGAGATGTCCTGGACCAAACGCATCACCAAACCCTCAGAACTGCTCAAGGTCGGTCAGGAATTGGACGCGGTTGTCCTCGGCATCCAAAAGGATGACCAGAAGATCTCGCTCGGTCTCCGCCAGCTCGATCCGAACCCGTGGGATATGGTTCGCCACAACTACCCGATCGGCGCTCGCGTGCGCGGCAAGGTCCGCAACATGACCACCTACGGCGCCTTCATCGAACTCGAAGAAGGTATCGACGGTATGGTTCACGTCTCCGACATGAGCTGGACCCGCAAGGTCAACCATCCCTCCGAAGTCCTCAAGAAGGGCGACGAAGTGGACGCGATCGTGCTCGATATCGATCCTACGCAGCAACGCATCAGCCTCGGCATGAAGCAGCTCGCGGTCGATCCATGGTCCGACATCGATTCGTTCTTCAAGATCGGCGACGTCGTCCAAGGCACCGTCACCAAGATTACTTCCTTCGGCGCCTTCGTGGAGCTCAAGGACGGTATCGACGGTCTCGTGCACATCTCGCAAATCAGCGAAGAGCGCATCGAGAAGATCAAAGACGTGCTCAAAGCCGGTCAGGTCGTCAGCGCCCGCGTGGTCAAGATCGACCGCGACGAGCGTCGTTTGGGCCTCTCCATCAAGGCTGCCAACTACAGCGCCGAAGAATTGGCGGCTGAGACGGCGACCTACGAGGCGCTCAACCGCAATGCCGGCAACGACATGATGAACCTCGGCGACATCCTCGACGAGGCCTCCAAGAAGGAATAACTCGCCTCGCGAGTAATCCTTCGCGAGCCATCGTCGCGAATTCCTCAAGCCGCCCGAATGTTTTCGGGCGGCTTTTTTATGCCTGAGCGCATCGTGTAGGAGGCGGGACGCGGCCGCACAAAAAAGGCCGGCGTTTAAGCCGGCCTCGGTTACTCTTGAGCTAGGAGAAAATTCGCCGTGAAGACGTGCTCAGTTCAACGAACGGTTGCGAGACTTGCTCTCGATGAACTCGCGGATCACGTCCATGCGCTGACGATTGCGTTCCTCTTCTTCGATCTCCTCCACGGTGCGGATGGATTCGTGTTGAGTCATCGCCCGGCGCATCTTGGAGAGGGCGAGATACTCGAGCTGGCGGATACGTTCCCGCGTTACATTGAAACGACGACCCACTTCCTCGAGGGTGAGTTCATCACGTCCATCTAGGCCGAAACGCAGTTTGATGATTTCGGCTTCACGTTTATCGAGCGAATTCACCATGGCATTGAGATCGCTGGATTGATTGCGATCGCGCAGGCCTTCGTAGGGGCTGACGGCGTTTTCGTCGCCGACGATTTCGCCAAACGTGCCCGAATCACCGTCTTCGCCCACCGGCGCATCGAGTGAAGCCGGCCGAACGCTGACGGACTTGAGATGCGCCACTTTTGAGGTCGGAATCTGGAGCTCGATGGCGAGCTCTTCGTCTGAAGGTTCGCGACCGAGTTGTTCGGATAGGCGCATCGCGGTCTTCCGCATTTTGGAGATTTTATCAACCAGGTGAACGGGCAGGCGGATGGTCTTGGATTGGTTCGCCAGCGCACGTTTGATGGATTGTTTAATCCACCACGCGGCGTACGTGGAAAGTTTGCCGCCTTTGCGTGGGTCGAAGCGCTCGACGGCTTTGATGAGGCCGATGTTGCCCTCGCTGATGAGGTCGAGGAGGGGCAGGCCAAAGTCTTTATAGTCCATCGCGATTTTCACCACGAGCCGCAGATTGGCGGAGATCATGTGATCGCGGGCGGCTTTGTTGCCCTTGCGGATGCGGCGCGCCAAACTGATTTCTTCCTCGATGGTGAGAAGTGGGGTTTTCCCGATTTCTTGGAGATAGAGCTGGAGGTTGCTCCGCTCGCTGTGCGCGATGGGCGCTTCGGTGGTCGGCTCAGATTTTTCTAAGAACGAGGGTGGGGCATCGGCGACGGTGGTGAGCCGTGCTGGCGAAGCGGGTTCCACAGAATCCGAGTCTGAACGGGACGAAGCGCGGCGCGTTTTTGCTTGGGTGGGCATGGTAGAATTTGGGCTGAGGGTTGATCGAAGTGGGTTTGATCCCGTTGGAGCCGGAATCGTTCCAACTATAGCTACGAGTGAGCCGCGCGTTTGGTTGCGCCAGCCTGAGCGAAATGCGCGTAATTATGGCGCAGCTAATACTGCGCGAGGGCGCACTTAGTCCCAACTGCCCGTGAGTATCGTGCGGCTACGCTCAGAATCCCGAGGCGATCTCCGCGGCTTTTAGTAACGCCGAAGCTTTGCTCACGGTTTCTTGATATTCCGAGGCCGGCACCGAGTCCGCGACGACGCCCGCGCCAGCTTGGATGTGCAGTTTCCCGTCTTTCAAAAGTGCGGTGCGCAACATGATGCACGAATCGAGATTGCCATCATAGCCGAAGTAACCCAGCGCGCCCGCATAGAAACCGCGTTGCGAAGGCTCGCTTTGGGCAATGATTTGCATGGCGCGGATTTTAGGCGCGCCACTGACGGTGCCCGCGGGGAAAGTAGCCCGCATGAGATCGTAGGCCGTATGGCCTGGGGCGATCGTGCCCTCGACTTGAGACACGATATGCATGACGTGAGAATAACGTTCGACGACCATCATCTCCGGCACGGTGATCGAGCCGTAGGTGCAAACGCGGCCGATATCGTTACGGGCGAGATCGACGAGCATGAGGTGTTCGGCGCGTTCTTTCTCGTCGGCGAGAAGTTCCGTTTCCAAGGCCGAGTCTTCGGCGGGTGTGGCGCCGCGTTTGCGGGTACCGGCGATCGGGCGAATTTCGACGCGCCCGTCCGTCAAGCGCACGTGCACCTCGGGTGAGGCGCCGACGATCGCGAAATCCCCGGTATCCAAAATGAACATGTAGGGCGATGGATTCACGGTCCGCAGAGCGCGATAAAGATCCAGCGGTGTGCCGGCGAAGGGCCGCGTGAAGCGTTGCGAGGGCACGAATTGAATGATGTCGCCCGAACGAATAAATTCTTTGCCGGCTTCGACGGCGTGCTCGAAACGCGCTTGCGTGAAGTTGCCCGGCGGCACGGTGACTTTGGCGGGTTCGATCAAAGGCGCCGGCGCCAGTTCACGAGGTTTGCGCAGGAGTTCGAAAAGTGTGTTCAGCTCGGCCACGGCTGCGTCGTAGGCGCCTGCGGGGTCGTCTTTGACGTGAGCGTTGACGCACAAGCGCAGTGTCTGTTTCGCCCGGTCGAAAATGAGCAGCGAATCCGAGAACATGAAATACAACAGCGGCATCTTCAGCTCATCGGCGGGGGCAGCCGGCACGCTCGGCTCGATCCGGGTGACGTATTCGTAACCGATAAAACCGACGGCGCCACCCGTGAAACGCGGCAATCCAGGTAGAGTGACGGGACGATAACCGGCCATTTCCGCCTCAACCAAAGTGAGCGGATCTTGCGGGGTGGGGACGGTTTTTACGGGTGAACCCGTGGTGCGGATTTCGGTGGTGACAGGACCGCAGGCGAGAACTTTACGCGGGCGGCAGCCGATAAAACTGTAGCGGGAAAGTCGTTCACCACCCTCGATGGATTCGAGCAAATAGGAGGGGCCGGCTTCTTTTAATTTGGCGTAGGCGGAGACGGGCGTCTCGAAATCCGCCATCAAATCCGTGTAAACAGGAATGACGTTTCCTTGGGTTGCTAGACGCGCGAAGGCTTCCTTGCTCGGGTGGATATTCATCGGCTAAGACTTGGGATATGCGAGGCCCTTCAACGCCGGGCAAGGCCGTTTCTCCGCGCCGGAGGATGACCTCATGGGCGCAATAACGGTCGATGATTTCTTGGGGCCTTGTTTGCCTGCACCTATTTTAAATTTGGTTTACCTGTACTTTTGGCGGATAATTCCGACACAATTTTCACCTTATGGCTGAACGACGTAAACAAACTCTAGCGGTGGTCATGGGCGGTGGTCGCGGGACGCGACTTTCGCCGCTTACGCTGGAGCGCTGCAAGCCGGCCGTGCCCCTCGCGGGCAAATACCGGCTCGTCGATATTCCGATCTCCAATTGCATCAACTCAGAGATTAACCGCATATTTTTGCTCACGCAGTTTCAGACTGCTTCGTTGCACCGGCACGTCCAAGGCACGTATCACTTCGATCCGTTTGGCGGTGGTTTTGTTGATATCATGTCGGCCGAACAAACCGAGAAGAGTGTCGATTGGTATCAAGGCACCGCCGATGCCGTGCGCCGCAATCTCGTTCATTTTCGCTCCTTCGAGCACGATCTGGTTTTGATTCTTTCGGGCGACCAACTTTACCGCATGGATTTTCGCGAGATCATCGCGCAACACCTCGCGACCAAGGCCGATGTCACGATTGCGGCGATTCCGTTTCCCGTCTCAAAAATCGAGGGTTTGGGGCTCATGCAGGTGAACGACGATCTCACGATCGCGCGTTTCGTCGAAAAACCCAAAGACCCCGCGGTCATTGCTGGTCTCACGTTGAGTCCTGCGCTCGAAGGTAAACTAAAAACTCCATCCGATGAGCCTCGTTGCCTCGCCTCGATGGGCATTTATGTTTTCAACCGTGCGGCTCTCGCCGAGGCCCTCGACAACACGATGACCGATTTCGGCAAAGAGGTCATCCCTAGCTTGCTCGGGAAAAAGAAATTGTGCGCCCATATTTTTGAAGGCTATTGGGAAGACATCGGCACGGTGCGCGCTTTTTTCGAGGCCAACCTCGCGCTCGCGCAGCCGCTCCCGCCGTTTAATTTTTTCGATCCCGCGGCCCCGATTTACACTCAAGATCGTTATCTGCCCGCCTCGAAACTCAATCATTGCCACATCAATCACGCGGTGATCGGTGACGGCTCGATCTTGGCTGACTCCAGCATCAAGCGCTGTGTTTTCGGCATCCGCTCCTTTGTCGCGGAAGGTTGCACCTTGGAGGACACCATTGTGATGGGTTCGGATTATTATGAAACCGAGGCGCAGTTGGCGACGAACACCGAGCGTGGTCGGCCGCCGCTTGGTGTAGGGAAAAATTGCCGCATCAAGGGCGCGATCATCGACAAGAACGCCCGTATCGGCGAAGGCTGCACGCTCGACGCGACCGGCAAACCCGACGGTAAGTATGCCAATGGCGTGGTAATCATCCGTGACGGCGTACTCGTCGTGTCCAAGGGCGGCATCTTGCCGCCCGGTACGATCGTCTGAACCGCTCGGGCGGTAGGGTTGCTGTGTCGCTGTGCGGAAGCGCTCAGCGCCTCAATGCGTCCCGTGGCGCCTGCGGTTAAATTTTCTTATGATTAAGGCGCCGGGAGTAGCCGATGAAAATCAAGCCGCCCACGACTAGAAATAATGAGTAGAACGAGCCTCGACTCAGGCCCAAGATCAAACCTGCGTCGGGTTCGCGAAAGCGTTCGCCGATGATGCGCATCGCCGCGTAGGCCAGCCAAAATTCTCCGGTCAATCTTCCTGGTTGGGTACGAACCAACGAGCTCCGCCAAAAGCGCCACTGCATGAACGCGAGCAGTAATGCGCCCTCCAGCGCCGCCTGATAAAGTTGCGAAGGATGCCGCGGCAATATTTGAAAAATGGGCGTCCCGGGCGCCGCACTGTGTGGGAAAATTACGGCCCAAGGCACATCGGTGATTTTCCCCCAAAGCTCGCCATTGATGAAATTGGCGATCCGCCCAAACATGAGACCGGCTGCGGCACAGGATGCGATGAGATCGCACACCTGTAAAAACGGGATCTTTTGGGTTCGCGCAAATCCCCAGATCGCCACGCCGACACCGATGAACCCGCCGTGACTGGCCATGCCGCCTTCCCAAAGTTTAAACAGGGCCAGTGGATCCGAAAAAAAAGTCTCGTTTTGATACAAGATAAAATAACCCAACCGACCGCCCAGTAGCACGCCGAACACAAGCCACACGATGAGATCGGCGATTTTTTCGACGCGTAAGGGCGAGCGACCAGCGAGAGCATAGCTTCGCAGCAACCATCCGGCCGTGAGAAATCCCAACATGTAGGACAGCCCATAATAGCGGATTCCGATGGTGTCGGTAAACCGGATCAAGAACGGGCTGAGATCGTGCACCCAATAGGCGAGAAACATGCGTTTGATCGGGATTAGAGTTTTGGCTTAATCGAAGATTTCGTGGAGCGCTGTTGTTGCGAGCGGGCGAGTTCGCGCATGTCGACAGCGACGTCGTCTTTTTCGAAAATCTCGCGGCCCAAGATGTGTTCGATGATATCCTCCATCGTGAGTACGCCCGCGGTCGCGCCGAATTCATCGACGACGATGAGCATTTTGGTATGGACCTTCAGGCAGAGATGAAGGGCCTGGGCGACGGCGATCGTTTCGGGGATGAAATGAGCTTCCGTCAGGAGCTGAGCGACGGTGTAGGCGTCCTGATCATTAGCCTTGGCTTTGAGTAGGTCGCGCCGACGCACGAGTCCCACGATGTCATCGATATTACGCCCGTACACGGGCATCCGACCGAAAGGCACGCTGGGTAATTCGCGAAACACATCTGTGATCGTCGCATCACGGCGAAGGGCGGTGATCACGGTGCGGGGTGTCATCAGGGTGCTCACGCGTACGTTGTCTAACGATAGGGCGTTGGTGATGATGTTTGATTCGCTTTTGGTCAGCGTGCCTTGCTGGGCACCGCGCTCGGCGAGGAGAAGGATTTCTTCCTCTGAGTGCTGGATCTCGGGCACATTGCGGATGAATAACCTCACGACCATGTTGCATAAATACGTGATAGGGACTAGCGCTCGGCGCATCCACCAAATCGGATAAACCACATGCGGCTGCAGCGTTTTGCGGTAAGCGACGCCAAGGCTTTTGGGCAATACTTCGGAAAAAACGAGCACTGCGAGAGTCAGTAAACCAGAGAGAATGCCGACCACCACTTCATTAAACAAGGTGGCGGCGAGGCTGCCGATGAGCATCGAACCGAGCGTGTTGGCGATGGTGTTAAGCGTCAGGATCGCCGAGATCGTGGCGTCGAGCTCGTGTTTGATAATTTCCAAGCGCAGCCCGCGACGCGGCCGGCTCTTTTTAAGACGCTCGATTTCTGTGACCGTGGTGCTGAGCACGATGGCCTCCAGCATCGAACACATGAAGGAAATGCCGAGAGTGAGAAGGATTGTGATGACCAGCCATTGCATGATGTTAGTTTATGCACCCAGCGCGGTTGGCGAATACAAACTGCGAATCATGGTAAGGGGGGAGGAAAAGAGCCTTGCCGCGTTAAACTCCTACGCGCGTAGTGCATAGCATGAGCGAACTCCAACGCACTCCGTTGCGCGATTTCCACGCCGCCCATGGCGCCCGGCTCGTTGATTTCGCGGGGTGGGAAATGCCCGTGCAATACCGCAGTATTTTAGAGGAGCACAAGGTAGTACGTCGCGCGGCTGGGATGTTCGATGTCAGCCACATGGGCGAAGTAGATGTGCGTGGCCCAGAGGCGGCTAAATTTTTGAATCACCTCGTCACTAACGACGTGGCTAAACTCTTTCCGGGTCGCGTGCTTTATTCGCCGATGTGTTACCCCCACGGCGGAGTGGTGGACGATCTGCTCGTGTACATGCGCGGTGCGGACGATTTTTTTCTGTGCATCAACGCTGGCAACATCGCCAAAGATCTCGCTTGGATTCGCGAACAGGCTACGGCGTTTGCCGTCACGATCACGGATCGGTGTGAGGACTACGCGCTACTGGCGATTCAAGGGCCCAAGGCGGTTGAAATCGTGCAGACTCTGACCGGGGCCAAACTCGGTCTCGTGAAATATTATCATTTCACGGAAGGTACCATCGCGGGCGTACACTGCTTGATCAGTCGTACGGGTTACACCGGCGAGGATGGTTTAGAACTTTACCACGCGGCCGGCGATGCTGTCGCCTTGGCGGAGGCCATTCTGACGGCTGGGGCTCCACATGGGCTCGAACTCGCGGGTCTAGGCGCGCGCGACAGCCTCCGTCTCGAAGCCGGCTATCCGCTGTACGGCCATGAAATCACGCAAGATATCTCGCCACTCACCGCCGGCCTCGGTTGGACGGTCAAACTCGATAAAGGCGCTGATTTTATTGGCCGAGCCGCACTTTTAGCGGAGAAGCAAAAGGGCGCGTCGCATCGAGTGATTTTCTTTAAAACCGGCGATCGCCGTATCGTGCGCGCGGATACGCCTGTTTTGGATGCAGCTGGATTGATTGTCGGCAGAGTTTTATCCGGCACGCTTTCACCCATACTTAACGAATCCATCGGCTCGGCGTTGGTAAATACTTCGGCAGCCACTCAGCTTTTGGCTGTGGATATCCGTGGGGCTAAATTGAATTTACACCTCGTAAAACCACCTTTCGTCGCATTGAAAAAAACATCATGAGCAACGTCCCTGGCCAACTCCGCTATGCTAAATCTCACGAATGGCTTCATCTCGAAGCCGACGGCAGCGCCACCATCGGCATCACCGATTACGCGCAGGCTGCCCTAGGCGATATCACTTACGTCCAATTGCCCAAGATTGGAGCCGTGCTTAAGGCCGGTGACACTTTTGGTGTCGTCGAGTCGGTCAAAGCCGCCTCGGATCTTTATCTGCCGGTGGCTGGCACGATTATCGCCGTTAACACTGCGCTGGAAAGTGCGCCCGAAACGGTTAACTCTGCGCCCTACGAGGGTGGTTGGATGTTGAAAGTGAAACTCGCCGACCCCGCGGCCACATCTTCGATGTTGGATGCCGATGCTTACCGGAATTTGCTCAGCTGAATTGAGTCTTGAATCGCGTGTGCTCGATTGGATGCGATTTTAAAAAGCGTCTTTATCGACTACTTGCCGTCTTTCTCTTCGCAATGTCTCAATTTCATCTTCGTGTGTTGCGTCCTGTGGTTTTGATATCACTGGGCCTGATCACATTGGCGGGATGCAAGGATAAGCGTGTCGAGGTGCGTAAAGCTGCAGCCAACGCTGTGGTGCAGCCAGTCGAAGTTATTCCCATCGTGCGCCGGGACGTCACCGAGTCACTCAGCTTGGTGGGTTCGGTCGCGCCTAACGAATCCGCGCGCATGCGCGCGGAGGTGGCAGGATTGGTGCGTTCCATACATTTCGAGGAAGGGCAAAAGGTCACCAAGGGCCAAATCCTGTTCACAATCGATGACACCGAGCTAGTCGCTCAAACCACGCAAGCGCAGGAAGCGTTCAAACTCGCCGAAATAAACCTGCAGCGCAGCGTCACTTTGTTGGGTGCTCAAAACACGACTCAGGCCGCCCACGATCGCGCGATATCGGAATTTAATACCGCCAAGGCTCAGCTCACGATGCTGCGTAATCGACTCGAAAAGACTCAAATACGGGCGCCTTTCGACGGCTTTATCGGTGCGCGAACCATTTCACCCGGGGATTACGTGACTAACCAGACCGCGCTGACGACGATCGATGATCTCAGTCGTTTGAAACTCGATTTCCAAGTGCCCGAGCGTTTCCTGCGCCGCGTCAAAATCGGCACCTCATTCCTCGTGCGTTCGCGATCAATGGATTCTGAAAAAGCGGTGGCCGGTGACGTTTATTTTGTTAGTTCGGTGATCAATCCCGATACGCGCTCGAGCGAAGCGAAGGGTTATCTGACCAACCCTCCGCCCGATTTGAAGCCGGGCATGTTTGCCAACGTCGAATTGGTCCTCGCGGTTCACAAAGCGGTTTTGACGGTGCCGGAAGGCTCGATTTTTAATTCCAGTAAAGGACCACAGGTTGTGGTCGTTCGCGCGGGGGCCGGTAGTGATCCCACGGCCGATTTCGTCCCCGTCACACTGGGTTTAAGGAGCAAAGGCCTTGTGGAGATCGAGCCGGTCAAAAGAGATGCCATTTTTGAAAAGGAATCGGTCGTCGCTTCCGGCGTAGGCGCGTTGATCTTATTTCAAGGCGCCAAGCTGGCGCCGCGCCCGCTCCGCAAAGAATTTCGCGTCGACGACGCGAATTGATCGACGGTTATGATCCTTTCCGATCTTTCCATCCGTCGTCCGGTCATCTGCTTGGTGGCGTCCATTATCATCATTTTGGTCGGCCTGCTGCGTTTTGGTGAAATGCCCGTGCGCGAATATCCTAACGTCGATTCGCCGACCGTTTCCATAATCGCAAATTACCCGGGTGCTTCCGCGCAAGTCGTGGAGTCGAAATTGACTGAGCCGATCGAAAAAGAAGTCGCCGCGATCGAAGGCATTCGGCTCATTCGCTCTAATTCCTCGGAGCAACGTGCGACGATCACGATCGAGTTTAATCTCGGTCGCAATATCGATGAAGCGGCCAACGACATCCGTGATCGCGTAAGCCGAGTGAAACTTCCTCCTGAAATTGATGCTCCACGCGTATCGAAAGCGGATCCAGATTCTACGCCGATCTTGTCATTGTCGTTCAACTCGACGCGTTTCAATCGCCTCGAAATTGTTGAAATGTTGGATCGGATTGTGGTCCCGCGCGTACAGACGGTGCCGGGCGTGGGCTCGATCCTTGTTGATGGACCGCGTTATGCGATGCGGCTGTGGATTGATAGTGATCGGCTTGCGGCGTACGGGCTCACTGTGAGCGACGTTGAGAATGCACTGCGCCGGCAAAACGTCGAGGTCCCCAGCGGGCGCATTGAGTCCGTCACTCGTGAATTCCCGATTCGCTTCATCGCCAACAT
The DNA here is from genome assembly GCA_903938935.1 of uncultured Opitutia bacterium. Taxonomy (GTDB): domain Bacteria; phylum Verrucomicrobiota; class Verrucomicrobiia; order Opitutales; family Opitutaceae; genus Tous-C4FEB. Next base: position 676 of record CAJAFD010000550.1, on the reverse strand, counting down.
GAATGAAGTTTCGGAATTCGAGAATCTCATTTTGGCCACACGCGGTACCTATCAAGTGAAGTTTAGCGATGTTGGGCGCGTGGAACTGGGTGCGGAGGAATATCGCACCGACACGCTTTTCAAAGGTCGTCCCACTGTAGGGGTCCAGATTTTGCGCCAGTCTCAGTCTAATTTGCTAGAGACGATCGATGGAGTTAAAAAACTGATACCCCTTTTCAAAGCGCAGATGCCGGAAGGTATAAATATCGAAGTCAGTAAGGATGACTCCGCCTTTATTTCACGCTCGGTCGATGAAGTTTATAAGACTCTCTATGAAGCGGCAATTTTAGTGGTTTTGATGATCTTTTTATTTTTGCGCAATTGGCGGGCGACGTTGATCCCGCTTGTCGCGATCCCGGTATCGATCATCGGATCATTTGCTATCATTGCGGCGCTGGGATTTTCGATCAATATTCTCACCTTGCTCGCTTTCGTCTTGGGCATCGGTCTGGTGGTCGACGACGCGATTGTGATGTTGGAAAATATTTATCGCCGGATTGAGCTCGGTGAAGAAGTAATCCATGCCTCGATTTTCGGCGCTCGAGAGGTGGCCTTTGCGGTCATCGCCACAACGTTGACCTTGGCGGCGGTGTTTGTGCCGGTCGCCTTTCAATCTGGTCAGACCGGGCGTTTGTTT
>CAJAFD010000549.1 GCA_903938935.1 uncultured Opitutia bacterium | reverse complement strand
CATGTCCCGTACCGTTGCCATCGTCGGCCGACCCAATGTCGGCAAAAGCCGCCTCTTCAACCGCCTGGCGCGTAAACGCATTTCCATCGTCCACGATCAACCCGGCGTCACCCGCGACGTGATTTCGACGGAAATCGCCGAGGGCGCGTACACGTTGCTCGACACCGGTGGGCTCGGTCTCGTCGGCGGTGAATCCACGGCGGAGCTCATCAAGCTCTCCGAAAAACAGGTTGATTTCGCCATCGCCTCGGCGGATCTGATTCTCTTCGTGATCGACGGTCTCGAGGGCGTGACCGGCCTCGATCAACGCATCGCGCAGATGCTCCGCAAGTCGAAGCGCAACGTCCTGCTCGTCGTCAACAAAGCCGATTTCAACGACGACAAAGTCCAACTCGACGGCGCCTACGGCCTCGGTCTCGGCGAACCCAGCCGCGTCTCCGCCGAACACGGCACCGGTGAAACCGAACTCCGCGCCGCCATGATCCAACGTCTCGGTGAGCCGCCTGTCGTGGATCCTGATCACGTCAAGACTTCGGCCGATCCGCTCTGTTTCTGCTTCATCGGCCGTCCCAACGTCGGCAAATCTTCGCTCAGTAATAACCTGCTTCAAAGTGACCGCCTCGTCGTCAGCCCAATCCCCGGCACGACGCGCGACTCCGTTGAACTTCCCTTCGAGTTCAAGGGCCGCGACGGTGCGATGTATCCGTTCAAGTTGATCGATACTGCCGGTATCAAAGCCGCCACCAAACTGGCCTCGCCGATCGAATATTTCTCCCGTCTCCGCTCACTCGACGCCATTCAGCGCGCCGACGTAGTTTTTCTCGTCCTCGACGCCCTCGAAGGCGTCACGCAGCAGGACAAAGCCATCGCGGGCGAGGCGATCAAAGAAAAGAAACCCATCGTCATCGTCGTCAATAAATGGGACCTCGTGCAGGACATGTTTGCGAAGGGAAATCTCAAACTCTCCGGGTACAAAAATGCCCGCGATTACCGAGACAAGTACGAGAAGGCGCTGTTTGAGCGTCTCTTTTTCACGCCCGGCTCGCCGCTGATTTTCGTCTCGGCGATGAGTGGCTACGAAGTCGACCGCATGCTCAACGCCGCGGTGAAACTCAATCGTACCCTCGATAAAAAACTCCCGACCGCTAAGCTCAATCAGCACCTCGCCTATCTGGCCGAGCGTACCCCGCCGCCTTCCGTGGGCGGCAAACGCTTCCGGGTTTATTATGCGACGCAGACCGGCACGCGTCCTTTCCGCATTAAACTGTTTTGCAACCGCGAAGAAAAACTCACTGAGCAATATCGCCGCTACCTCGAAGCCGGCCTCGTGGATGAATTCGACCTCGCGGGTTGCCCGATTTATTTTGACCTCGTGGGTAAAGAAAAACGCGAACCCGCGCCGCACAGTAACAGCTCTTACCCGACGACGAAGGCGCAGCTCAAGCGCCTCAACACCCAGAAACGCGATGCCTCTGATGAGCATGAAACGATCGAAGACTGAAGCCGCCGGCGGAGCTGCGCTTAATCTCAGCACGAGCGCACTCTCACTCACCGTTACGACGCATTGCGGACCGCGCGTGACGGCGCTCAGTTCGCGCACGGGTCGCGCGGGTAATCTGTTTCTAGAATTTCCCGTCGGTGCACCGCGCGCTCACGGTTACAACCTTCTCGGCGGACACCGTCTCTGGCATTCGCCGGAAGACATTGTTCGCACCTATCAACCCGACGACGCGCCGCTCGCCGTAAAAAATTTACTCAACGGGGTCGCATTGACGCAGCCGACCGAGGAAAAAACGGGCCTCCAGAAATCGCTACGTCTCGAATTAGTTGGCCAGCGCACCGTCAAAGTCACGCACGCGCTCACCAACCGCGGCCTGTGGGCGGTCGAGTGTGCGCCTTGGGCGCTGACGATGTTGCGCGGCGGCGGTTACGGGGTGTTGTCACTGCCGCCGAAAGGCAACCACGCCGCGGGTGATCTGTTGCCCACGTACTCGATCGTGCCGTGGAGCTACACCGATCTTTCTTTCCCCGTTTGGTCGCCGCATCGTGACTTCATCGGCATCGACGTCCCAAAAGCGCCCGCGGCGCAAAAACTCGGTATCACCCATTATCCCGGCTGGTCCGCTTATTGGCTCGAGGGTACGACGTTTGTTAAATACGCCGCCGTCTTGCCCGATGTAAACTATCCCGATTTCGGCTGCTGCTTCGAAACGTTTACCGATGGCACGATGATCGAATTTGAAACGCTGGGCGCGCTCGCCTCGCTCGCGCCGCGCCGGACCACCACGCACGTGGAATATTGGACTCTTCTCGACGGCTTCGCGAAACCGAATACGGACGCCGCCTTTAACACGCTCGCGACGGCCGTACGCCGCTGGATCGCGGGGTTGTAAGGGTAAGCCGATTCAGTCCTGTTTGCCGATGACCACGCCGCTGCGCCTTGTTTTTCTGGGATCAGATGCGATCGCGCGGCCCTTGCTTGATTGGCTCGTATCCGATGTGGGCCGTGCGCAAGTCGAAGTCGTCGGCGTGTTCACGCAACCCGATCGTCCGGTTGGGCGCGGGCAAAAAATCACCGCCAACGAAATCAAAACCTGGGCGATGGCGCGTGGCTTGCCGGTTTTTCAACCGGAGAAAATCACCGATGAAGTCCGCGCGCAACTGGCTGCGCTCAACCCGGATGTTTCGCTCGTGATGGCTTATGGGCACATCTTGCGTGATGCGTTCATTGCGACGCCGCGGCTCGGTACCTTGAATTTGCACACGTCGCAGCTTCCGCAGTATCGCGGCGCTTCTCCCATTCAGACCGCCATCGCCTGCGGCGAGGATCGGACCGGCGTGACGTTGATGCGCATCGTGCGCGAGCTCGACGCCGGACCGCTCGCGGATGATGAGCGCGTGACGATCGAACCGCTCGACACGGCGCTCGATATCGAGGCGAAACTCGCCGCGGCCTGCGTTCCGCTTGTGGCCCGCGCCCTGCCGCGACTCGCCGCGAATACGCTCGAGTTCACCGCTCAAGATCACGCGCGTGCGACTTTTTGTAGACGTCTCGAAAAAAACGACGGAGCGCTTGAT
>CAJAFD010000548.1 GCA_903938935.1 uncultured Opitutia bacterium | reverse complement strand
TTGGGCGCTGAGTTGCAACGACTGATCGATTTGCAACGACTCAACGATCATGTGCGGCCCGAGGAGATCGCGGGTTCGCGCGAACAGATGGTGCGCACCGGCGCGGCCATCGCCGAGGCTCGGTTGCGACTGGATTCCATCCGTCTTGTGGTCGAAGGACCACAAACGCTCGGTTAAATCACGCTAGCCGATCGGGATTGCCCTTGCGGATCAGCCGAGGGGTTTCCAGAACCACCGCCCTTTTTTATGCAGACCCAAGAAATTTCCCTCGAGCGTATCGATATTTATGGCGGTACCCAAGCCCGCGCACAGACCAACGAAGACGCGATCGAAAACTACGGCGAAGAAATGAGTCGCGGCACCGTGTTTCCGCCGATCGAGGTTTATTTCGACGGCACGACTTACTGGCTAGCGGATGGATTTCACCGCTATCTCGCGGCCAAACGCATCCAGCGTCCGAAGATCACCGCCGCGGTGCAGCCGGGCGGTCGCATTGATGCGTTGCGGCACGCGCTCGGGGCAAATGCCACCAATGGCGTCCATCGTAATAACGCGGATAAGCGCAACGCCGTCGAGATTGCGCTCGAGGAATGGCCGGATCGTTCCAATCCCGTGATCGCAGAAATCTGCCGCGTATCGGTCGAGTTTGTCCGCACGTGCCGGGTTGGTTTGACTCAATCTGGGCGCATTCCACGCCACGAAACCGTCTTAGGTCGCGACGGTAAAGAATACCCGGCGCCGATGGAGCATGAGCCCCGCGGGAAAACGGAAAGTTCATCCCGCGAGGGCGGGGCCGGCGGTGGGGGGCGACCCAGTAAAAAAGGCGAGGGCGGTTCGCTCGGTGGCGGTAACATGGAAATCGAACGCGAAGCGCGCGCGATGATCCGACGCGGTGAGATCAACCCGTTTGAGTTGCCTACGATTTTTTCTGCCAATGCAGATGATTATGCCGTCACAGTCATCAATCTCCTCGGCACGATGAAACGCGAGGACCCTAAGCGCAAAGCCGGGCTGATGCGGATCAAGCAGTGGGTCGAAAAAGCCCTCGCGGGCGAAGTGGAATTGCCCTCCGCCGAAACCGCGCTCGAACCGGATGGAGTTTGAGCGACTGGCTGATGGGGTCACGCGCGATGGCCGCGTGGACTCGACCTTTCGTGATTATCGAGCGAGCGGAAGCAGCGCGCGCAGGCGAGGATTGCGCAGGAAAAGTCCGCCCCAAAGGACGACGCCTACGATGATGGTGGACGCAAAGGGATCACCTACGCGGACATGCGTGGCCGTCGCACCGCCAAGGTACGCGGTCAGCAAAATCGCCCCGAGTACCGACGTGCGCGGAATCGCGTAGAGCACAGTGCAGACGAGTTCGAGCACGCCGAGACTCGGAGCGAGTTGGACCTTCCAGCCGAGGTGTTCAAAGCCTTTGGCGAGATCCGGCGAACCGGAGAATTTCATGGCGGCACTAAACAAGAGCATCAGCACGGGCAGCGTGCTCATGATACGGCCGGTCCAAAGCATGCCTTTTGATGGGGTGGCGGGAGTGGGGTTGGAGTCCATGATCGAAATGGGATAAAATTGGGCGCACCGAGGGCGAGCCTGTTTTATGTCGCTTTGGCCGGCTTCAGTTCGACGACGGTACGGATCGCTTGGAGGAGAGTCGCGGCGTCGAACGGTTTCATCACCATGCCGGCCACGCCGAGCGCGGTGAGTTTCGGCAGCACCGCGTGATCGGCGGGTGATGGCAACATGATCACCGGAATCGCACGCAACGCGGGTTTCGATTTCAACATCTCGAGCAACTCTAGCCCGCCCATGATCGGCATGCTCACATCGAGCAAAATCAGGTCGGGCAGGGCGCGCTCCATGGAGAAAAGCGCGTTGTAGCCATTGGTGGCACCGTCGGCTTCGCAGTCGAATGGAGCGAGGATGTCGGCGGCGATGGTGCGCACGGTTTTGGCGTCATCGACGGTGAGGATTCTTGGGCGCATGGAGATAATGGGCCGGGCAGCGGTGCGCGGTAAGTTAGCACATTGATGGGCGTAACCCTGAAAGCAATGGCCGGGCGCAGCGTGAACTGCGCGGACTTTTTTGGCTGAATCGAAGGTGCGGATTGTCAGCGACGAGGGGCGCCACTAATTCCATGGTCCATGAACGCTCTCTTCTCCTGCGGCCGTGAATGGTCTTTCGTCCTGTTAACCCTCGCGCTCGGCTCTCTGCCGACGCGCGCCGTCGAGACGAAATCCGTCGAACTCCCAGCCGATCCGATCAAGACGATGGTGGGCCGGCTCGAATTGGAGCGGTATAAAGCTACGATTAAAGGTCTCACGCAGTTCGGCGACCGCCGCCAAGGCACGGCTCGCAACCGCGCCGCGCTCGATTGGATCGAGGCGCAGTTAAAGAGCTATGGTTACACGAACACCACGCGGATGAAGTATGAATATTTTCCGACCGATCCGCGTCGTCCGAGTGGACCCGTGACGAGTGGCGCACCTGATGCGGCGCAGGGTGGCGGGCGTTATCGCGGTCTCCGCGCCAAAACAGGCGTGAACCAAGATCCCAATAAACAACCCGACGAAACGTTGCGCGCGTTGAATTCTCAGCCCGGTGACATCGGGCCGCGCGAACAGGTTTACTGCACCAAAATCGGCACCACGCATCCCGAGGAAATGTATATCGTCGGCGCGCATTTCGACGGCCTCGGCTACGGTGAAGCGGCCAACGATGACGGCTCCGGCACCGCCATCGTGATGGAGCTCGCGCGCATTTATATGTCGCCCGATGTGAAGACCGAACGCTCGATTCGCTTCGTCTTGTGGAATAACGAAGAGACCGGCCTCAACGGCGCCCGCGCCTACGTCGCTCAACGCGCCGCGCTGCAAGGCCAAGAGGCGCCCGCAGGCTCAGGTCTTTATCCAGAGCCTAAGTGGCTCGGCATGATCCAGCACGACATGATGCTCTTCGATCACGGCGCCCCGCGCGCTGATGGCACCGTGGCCAAAGATCAACGCCCGGAAGCTGATGTGAACATCGAGTTTCAATCGACCGCCAAGTTTTC
>CAJAFD010000547.1 GCA_903938935.1 uncultured Opitutia bacterium | reverse complement strand
GGCGATGGCGGCGCAGTTATTGAAACGCGCGGATCAACTCGCGCTCGAGCGGAAGCGTCCGCGCGAGGAAACGCTCGGGCATCTGCTGCGTTTGCTCGTGCAAGGCCGCGCGGGCGAAGTGCCGGCGGATTTCCCCGCGACGCAACCGCCGCCCGCGGGCTCCGTTGCGCCCGCCCCGCCGATTGCTCCGTTGCGCTAAAACTCGCCCGCGCATGAAAGCCCAGCTCGCTGAAAAATTTCGCGCCACGTACGGCCGCGCGCCCGAGATCTGCGCGTATGCGCCGGGCCGCATCGAATTTATCGGCAACCACACCGACTATAACGGCGGGACCGTGCTCGGGGCGGCGCTGGATCGCGGCGTGTGGGTGGCGTTGGCGGGGCGCGCGGACGCCCGGCGCCAGTGGGCGAGTGATCAATGTCCGGCCCGCGTCACCTCGCGCGCCGATGATGGGGCGAAACGCGAGGGCGCGGAGAGCTGGGTGAATTATCCGCTCGGGGTTTTGGCGGCGTTGCCGGAGTTCGGCGTGGCGGCGCCGGCGGGTTTTGATTTTTTGGCGATGTCAAATCTGCCTTCGGGCGCGGGTTTGAGCAGCAGCGCAGCGATTGAGTTGGCTTCGGCGCTGGCGTTTTTGGAAATGGCGGGTGTGCGTCCGGCGCGCGAGACGGTGGTGAAAATCGGGCGACACGCGGAGAATCATTTCGTGGGCGTGCCGTGCGGGATTTTGGATCAAGGCGTGTCGGGCTTTGGGCAGAAAAATAAATTGGTGTGGATCGATTGTCGCGGGCCGGTGTTTGCGACGGTGCCCTTGCCGGCGGCGGCGCATTTTTGGATTTTTAACACGCACACGAAGCACGCGCTCGTGGACGGGCTGTACGCGGCGCGGCATCGCGAATGCATGACGGCGGCGCGGGCGCTCGGCGTCGGGCTGCTCGTGGAAACAAACGGCGCGGCGCTCGCGGCGGCGGAGACAAATCTCGCGCCGGAAAGCGCGCGGCGGGCGCGGCACGTCGTCGAGGAAATCGCGCGCGTGGCGGCGGCGCGGACCGCGCTCGAAGGCGGCGATCTGGTCGCGGTGGGGCGCTTGCTCACCGCTTCGCACCGCAGCTCGCAGTGGCTTTTTGAGAACAGCACGGCGGAACTGGATTTTCTGGTCGATGCGTTGGTGGCGGCGCCGTCGGTGTTCGGGGCGCGGCTGACGGGCGGTGGTTTCGGCGGCGCGGTGATGGCGCTGACGGGCGCGGTTTTTGGCGAGGCCGAGGCGCACGCGGTGGCGGCGGTTTATCGGAAAAAATTCGGCGTGACGCCGGAAATTTTACACGCGCAAACGGGTGACGGCGCGGCGTTGATCTGATTGTTTTTCACCATGAATCCCACGATGACGACGGCAGAACTGAATCGGGCGCGGCGGCTTTTGTGTGCGCTGCAGGATTCGATTCGCGATGCGCTGGTGGCGGCGCGGGTGCGCCAGGCGGCGACGTTTTCGCGGGTCGCGGCGGTGACGGCGGCGGATACGATTTATCAAGTCGATCGCTTGAGCGAGGCGGCGATCATGGCGTGGTTCGAGGCGCATTGGCCGCGGGCCTGGCCGGTGGAGCTCGTGATGGAAGGTTTGGCGGACGGGGAGCCGGCGACGTTTCCGCGCGGGACGCCGGTGGCGCGGACGCGTTTCAAGTGCATCCTCGATCCGATCGATGGGACGCGGAGTTTCATGTACGACAAGCGTTCGGCGTGGAGTCTGGCCGGTCTCGCGGTGCAGCGCGGGGCGAAGAATCACCTCGGTGATATCGTGGTGGCGGCGATGACGGAGTTGCCCACAAGCAAGCAGTGGCGCGCGGATCAACTCAGCGCGGTGCGCGGCGGCGGCGTGGTCGCGGCGGCGGTCGATGTGCGCGGCGGCGGCCGAAAAAAAATCACGGTACGGCCCTCGCCGGTGAAACATTTTGAGCACGGGTTTGCGTCGCTCGCGCGGTTTTTCCCCGAGGGCAAAGGCCTGCTCGGCGCCATCGAGGAAACGCTGTGGCAGGAACTCGGCGTGCACGGCAAAAACGGCGGGCAACTCGTCTTCGACGATCAATATATTTGCACGGGTGGTCAGCTGCATGAGTTGATCGTCGGGCACGACCGGATGTTGGGCGACTTGCGGCCGTTGGCGTACGCGAAGTTGGGTTTCTCGAGCGCGACGTTGTGCTGTCACCCTTACGATATTTGCACGGCGTTGATCGCGCGTGAGGCGGGTTGCGTGATCGAGGCGCCGGCGGGCGGGGCGTTGCGTTACCCGCTCGATACGACGACGCCGGTGGCGTGGATGGGCTACGCGAATGCGTCGCTCGCGCGTGTGGTGCGGCCGGCGTTGCGGCGCGTGATGGCGGCGTATCTCTGAGCGCCGGCGCGCCGGCTGCGGCTTAGAATAGCTCGCCGAATTGCGCGAACCACGCGGTGACAAATCCGCGAAGAAACAAAAAATAAATCGCGCCGGCGATCGCGAGCATCGGGCCAAACGGCACCTGCGCGCCGAGGCCAATCGCGGTTGGTTCGCCCTCGGGCGTTTCAGCTTTCCGGGCGGCGGGCGCGGCGGAGCGACCGGCGATTTTTTGCCAGAGCCACGCGATCGCGACCCAGACTGTCCCGATGACGGCGCCGCCGAAAACG
>CAJAFD010000546.1 GCA_903938935.1 uncultured Opitutia bacterium | reverse complement strand
TGCTGGGAGGGAAGGGCAGATCAGTCCTGGCACTCGCGGACGTTTCGCAGTCGGCTGCGCTCGGATGATGCGCTTGGAGCCGCCCGCCCCCTGCGATGGGGTGCGCGTCGATGCTGAATGCGGCGCTGGAGAAATCGGCGGCCGGGATCGCCGTGGTTCAAAGTTCGGCGAGGCGGATGTTGCGGTACTCGCACTTCATCACGACGCCGGGATGGATTTGGAAACCGAGGGGAGCGGCGCCGGAGAATTTGGCGTCGGTGTATTCGGAGGCTTTTTGGCCGTTGATCCAGCAGGTGAAGGTGTTGCCCTTGGCCTGAATGCGGAAGGTGTTCCATTCGCCTTCGGGTTTCATGAGTTTCTTGGCGTCTTTGGCTTGGCCGATTTCGGGGTACGCGGGTTTGCCGCCGGTGTAGAACGAGCCCGTCATGTCGACGCGCAAGCTGCCGGAGATGCCGAGTTGGAGTTGGATTTTCGGGCTGCGCATTTCTAGGCCGGTGTCGACGCCGCGCTCGGTGGTAGCTTTCCAGCGCACGTCGAATTCGATGACGAAGTTGCCGTAAGATTTTTCGGTCCAGAGATAATTACCTTTTTTCGCGGCGTCATTTTCGCCGATGAGGATGCCGTTTTCGGCGCGCCAAAATCCGGCGGACTCGGCCGCTTTAAAATGGGTGAGGTCTTTGCCGTTGAAGAGCGTTTTGAGTTGAGCTTCGGCGGCGCTGGTCGTGAGGGCGGTGCCGAGGCTGAGGACTAAGGCGAGGGCGAGGGTGGGGTATTTCATCGAGGTCATGGGGTCGGGGTGGGGAATATGAGGAGGCTGTTATCGTGCGTTCAGCGCGACTCTGCCGGGGGCGGTGCTTTGTGGGGTTACGGCAACTCTTTGATCCGGATGTTGCGGTACCAAACGGGGGCTTGCGCTTTGCCGTGGAGACCTTGGAGACCGATGGGGCCGTTGCGGCCGTAATCTTTCAGCGCTTTGGCGAATTTGTTTTTGGTGCCGTCGGGATTTTTGTTCGCCTCGATCCAGGTGTTGAGATCGACGTTGAAGACTTCTTCGCCGTTAAAGATGAGCGCCACGCGGCTGTCTTGGCAGGTGATGGTGTAGCGGTTCCACTCGCCGACGGGTTTGGCCATAGCCTTCGAGGGCGGCTGGGCGTTGTAAATCGCGCCGACCATGCCGTAGAGCGCGGCGTCCTGGTTTTCGTGCACTTGGATTTCGAGGGCAGACAGCACGTCTTTGATGTTGCTGGAGCGGAGGAAGACGCCGCTGTTGGACTCCTTGGCGACTTTGAATTCCAAATCCAAGATGAAGTTGGCGTAGGATTTTTTGGTCCAGAGCGTCTGCTTATTATTGGCCACGAGGACGCCTTGGGCAAAGTTCCAGTCGCCGGCGGTGGTCACGGTGTTGGACAGATCGGCGGCAAATACTTCCGTCCAGCCCGTGGTGACGGGGTGAGCTTTGGGGGCGGCGGATAGCGTGACCGCTATAACACTGAGGCTGGCGGCTAGGAGAACGCGGCGGCTAAGTTCGCTAACTTGGGTGAGGTTCATGGGTGGAATTTTGTGCGATCATCTCGTCGCTTTAGCGCGTGAAAATCAAGGGTGATTGCGAGAACCAGTCCGCTAATAGGTTTATATTTTCGTGGTTAGATGCTCCCGCGACATTCGCGATTTACGCCATGGAGAGCCGCTTTCGGGTGTCTAGGTGTGATCGATGTGCGGTGTAGTTCGCGCAATCGTAACGTGGGCGCATTGACGCGATGGTTTTATGGAAAAAGAGTCTGCCCGTCGCTGCCTAGCGGCGATATTGTTAGGGGTTATATAGAAAGCTAAGGGCCGGTCATGTAGGGGTACGTGACCGGCCCGATTTTTTTCACAGCCGGCGCGATACGCGGGTGGAAATTGCGGGAGTGAGTCGGCTCTCGGCTGCTTGCTTGATGGGCGCGAAGTCGCCGTGGAGGGCCGGTCTACGAGCCGCCGTTGCGGGGAGTGACGATGCTATTAATGTCGGGTCGCTGCCGGCGCGAAGATCGTGCGGACGTATGCGCCAGAGATTCGGCGCTACGTGCATCCCATCCGGTTGGTCTATCACACGCAGATTGACCGCTTCTACAGAGTGCGTATCGATCCGGTCATGTTTATCACGCACCGCTTTGGAGTTTTTCTGAGTCTGGCCGTCGCGCTGTTGTTGGGCTCGGTCGTCGCTCGAGCTGAGCGCGGGGCTATTGTCGATGGCGGCGGCTTTTTCTCTGATGCCGCTAAGGCCGAGGCCAATCGTCAGCTCCTCGAACTCGGCACACGCTTCAAAAAAGAAGTCGTGATCGAGACGTTTAAGGCGATTCCCGCCGAGCTCAGCCAAGGGGTAAACCTGCAGGATCGCGCGGCGGTTAACCGCATGTTTGAAGCGTGGACGTTGCGGCAAGCCCGCCAGCAGCGCGTCAACGGTATCTACATCTTGCTCTCAAAAGAGCCGGCTCATCTCCAAGTAGTCATCGGCAACGAGACGCAGCGGACGCTGTTTACGACGAAAGATCGGGCCGTCTTGCTCGAGGTGATGCTCGGAAAGTTGCGCGCCAAGTCGCCCGACGATGCCTTGCTCCAAGGCGTGAGCGTGATCGACTCCGCGATGAAATCGCACGGCCTCGATCGCGCCCCGTCTCCCGCCCAAAATCCCGCGGTGGTCGAAAAAGCGGAGTCCGGTCCGTGGGATTGGGTGTTGGCGGCCGGACTTGGTTTTCTTGTTGCTTGGCTGGTGGTCGGACTCATGCGCTCGCTATTCCGTCGTGGTGGCGCTGGGACATCGCCGGGTGCCGGGGGCGGCTTCATGACATCTTTGCTCGGCGGCCTGTTCGGTGCCGCCGCGGGGATGTGGCTCTACAATCAATTTTCTGGTCCTAGCGGTTCCGAGGGTGAGAGCGGCGCAAATGATGATGCGGGCTCGACGCGCCGTGACACGGACTATTCCAGCTCAGGTGATAGTTTCAGCGACGATTCGGGCGGCGGAGATTCCGGGGGTGGCGACTCCGGGGGCGGAGATTTTTAAGCCCAATCCTGCTCCTCGTCGTTGCTCTCTGGGCCATGGACCGCGCCGACGAAGGCGAGCCCAATAACTCCCGTTGCTGAAGTCGGCTTCGGCGGCGGCGACGTCGTCTTGGGCGTCGTCGCGCTCGCACCACGTGAGGTTTTAGCCTTGCCCTAGGCTTTTGGGTCTTTGCGCCGCTGGTTTTGAGCCCAATGAGGGTGTCGCCCCGGCCGAGATCTAACGAGGTGAAACCCAGCTCAATGGCTATTAAAGGCAGGTCATAGAGCAACCACTCGGCCCCAAAGGCCCGAAAACACGACTTAACTGATTTTTGGTCGATTACGCAGCGTATTTAGGCCGATTTACATCCAAATTGACCTAAATTAACTCAATTAAGACCCAAAATGGGTTCATAAAAACGCGTTTCACGTCGATAAAAACACGTCTAAGGTACCGTGAGACGCGTCTCACGTCGAATAAAACGTGTCTGACGTAACGTGAGACGCGTCTCACGTTGTATAAAACGCGTCTAAGGTAACGTGAAACGTGTCTAAGGTAACGTGAAACGTGTTAAAAGTAACGTGAGACACGTTTCACGTTACTTTTAACGCGTCCAAAATGAGGTGAAAGGCGTTTTACCTCATTCTTTTAGTCAACCACGTGACTATCACCGCGCCGATTTAGACCAGGGCCTCGCTTTTGCCCGCTGGCAGCAACGACGCGGCGGTGTTGCTCACGCTGAACCTCGACGCCACCACGACTCAGGTCGAATCGGCGAGGAACGCATCCTCCGGCGCGGCGTTGATTGAAATCTA
>CAJAFD010000545.1 GCA_903938935.1 uncultured Opitutia bacterium | reverse complement strand
CTGCAGGCGGTCTTTTTAAACGAGTTTAACAAGGGTTGGTGATTCATCGGGTTCTTAGTTTTCAAAAAATTTCGGGTGGATTCAGCGTGCCACGCGTGGCGCGACACGAGGTGAGTTTAGGTTCGGGCGTTATTTGGTCTTAGCGTCGAGCGCTTGGATCTTGAGCTCTTCGATGGTCGCGAGCGCCGCGAAGCCGGTCGTGTAGGCGCACGCCACTTTGAACCAAGCGCGGTGACCAGCGCCGACCGCCGAATGCTCGGTCATACCGACAATGCCACCATGTGCTTGAGGGTCAGATCCGCGGTATTGGTTAGCAACGCACCAAGAGAGCGCTTGTCGCGCCACCGCCAGATGACGGGCCTCGCCGGAGGCGCGATAAAGGCGGTAAAACAACAATGACCACAAGGCCGTGCCTTTCTCGCTGATGCCGTAGCGCTCCACTGCTTGATCCGCGATGAAAACCCAAGAACCGTCCGCCCGTTGCCACTTCATCATCGAGTCGGCCAAGCGCTTCGCTCGCATCAGATAATCGCCCTCGGGCACCGTCTCGTGCGCCGCGAGCAATCCTTCCATCGCCCAACCTAAACCCCGCGTCATACGGATGGTCGGCATGACGCCCGTACGGCGGTTCCAACCGCGTTCCCACAAGCCGTCGTCGCGCGAGAGCTTGGCGAGATGTTGCTTCATGTAGTCGTCGGCTTGTTTTTTGTAACGCGGCTCCTTCGTCGTGGCATAGAGCGCGCGTAGGCCTTCCACGCCGAAACCAGATTCATCGATCGTGTGTTCGGACCATTCACGGCGATCCACGTAATAATCTTGGGGCACGAGCTCGTATTCCTTCATCAAACGCGCCGTCGAAGCGGCGAGGAGTTCCGTCGCGCGCAGGTATTCGACGTTGCCCGTCGCTTGGTATAAGGGAATCCACGACCAACCGGACAAAAAGAGCGCATCGGACACCGCCGCGCATTGCTCGTAGCCAAAAGGCAGATCAATCGCCCGGCGCCAACGAGAGAGCGAGACACCGTAGGCAGGATGTTTAGGATCGAGAATCCGCAGCGCCAGTCCGCTGCGTCCGATCTCATCCGCCCGGTTGGTCAAAAAACGCGGCGAAAATTGCCGAGCAATTACGGGTATTTTTTCGGCCTCAAGCAAAGCTGAGACCGCCGGACCCGCGCCCCAGATCCAGTGCGAGGAACGATAAGTCTGCGCATCGAGGTCGTAAAAAAGATGCAGGCCGCCGGCGGTGGGGCTCGCAGAATTACGATTTTGCGCACGCAGAAGATAATTCACCGAATCCATCAAAGCGCGCTCTAGATTAGTCGTCGTCAAAGCGATGGCAGGCGCACCGCCGATCTGAGCGGAAACAAAAGGCTTGGGCTCGATACGCAGCACTTCGACTTCCTGCCCCGTGGCAGTATCCAGCATCGTGACGGTGCCCGCCCACGTTTCCGCGAGCGAGGCTACGGAATATTTCAAGGCGCCATTGATGACCGGCACGCGCGCCGCCAAATAAAAATCCTGCAGCGCCACGGCCGGCTCGCTATAAACACTATTTTCCCACGACTCGAGAATCTCGGCGGACACGGGCATTTCTGTTCTTCCGGTTTCTACCTGTCCGTGAAAATGGTGATTCACGGCGACCACCCGCGGCGCGGTTTCCCAACGCAGTACACCGTTCATGCCGGCGTTGAGGTCGAGATCTACCACGGGGTACCAAACTTCTTTATCGGGTTTTGGCGAAGGCAGCACCGTCTGTGGCGCAGGGTGATTCGGCGCGATGTCGGTGATCTTGCTGATTGTACGGTTGCGCGCGCTACGGAAACGCAGCTCAACCGATTTTTTATCCAGCGGGAGCGTGAGGTTGATCTCGAGCGGCGCATAGTTACCGGAAACTTTTTCGGCTTCACGACCGAGTTCCAGCGCCGCGGCCGCTGGCTTGGCGGACGAACTCGCAAAGGCGCGCGCGCGGAGGAGCGCCTCGAGGAAGTAGTAATCGGCATAATTAATCGGGCCGTCGATCTCGCTGTTTTTGGGGAAATTACCGGTGGCGTGCTTGAGGATGAAGCCGCCGTTGGTGCCGGGTTCAGCCAGATACGTCGGCGAGGCGAGGCTGCGCAATTGCGCTTCGGCAAAGGTGGCGTAACGCGT
>CAJAFD010000544.1 GCA_903938935.1 uncultured Opitutia bacterium | reverse complement strand
TTGCGACTTGGCATCGGCGAGGAGTCGCTCGGTCTCTGCGCGCAAAGCGGCGGGTTGGCTCAACTCGCCCCGCGCGGCGCGCGCGCGGAGAGCGGCATCAGGCGGAGAATTCCAGAGGAAAAGTGCGAGCCGGATCGCGAGCGCGGTGTCGTCGAGCCGGCCGGGTTTCTCGTCGAGAAACACAAATCCCGGCGACGCGAGCACCGCAGTATAAGTTGCCACCATGGCTTCGGCGAAACTCAAGCCGGCGCTTTGGCGTTCATCGAAGAGCGCGAGGAAACGCGCGACGTCGGCCTCGGCAACGGGGCGGCGGTACGCGCGTTTGAGAAAACCGCGGAGCAAGCGCGCGGCGTCGCCGTGCGGATCATTTGAGACGATCTCGACGCGCGTTTCTTCGAGCGGTTCGACGCGTTGGCCGGCTTGACGGCCGCCTTCGCGACGATCGCCGCGCGCCGTGATCGGCAGCACCAAACCGGAGGCGCTGGCCGGAGATTTTTTGAGCGGAAGCTCACCGAAAAGCAGGCGGTAACCGGCGGTGGTGTCCGCGTCGTAGAGCGGGCCTTCGACTTCCATCCAGCGGAACGCGACGCTGGGCACACCGGCGGGCGTCATGAGCGGGTTGCGGAAATTTTCCGGACGCGAGCGGTAGAAACGCGAGGCGTCGGGGACGAGCGTCTCGTTGGCCAACAACCAAACCTCGCCGAGGTCATGCGTCGTGGGCTCGGGCGTGAGGTCGAACTCACCGACGCGGCGATTGGGGACGCCGTTGCGCGTGTAAACGGTGATCGGCTCGACGGTGCGACCGGGTGAAAGGCGATCGTAGTCGGGTGTGTTTAAATTAGGCGGACGGATTTTACCGACCGTGTCCGTGGAATGCGAAAAACTCTTCGTCACGCCACCGGGCGCGGCCCACATCGTGTAACCGTTGAAGCGAATCCGGTAACGACCCGCGACGGGCGCGCGAAATCCATCCCAGCGGTAAGTGAAGCCGGTGACGTAATTACTCGAAACCCAACCCACCGCCTCGCGGTCGCGCGTGGCTGGATCGGGTGCGCCGACGGTGAGCGGAGCTTCGAGCATCCGTACGGGGCGCTGCGGCTCGCGGTCGAGCAACGGATACGTCATGCGGTCGGGCGAAGAATTAAACGGGTTGGGCGTGAACTTGCTCGTGAGCGTGCGTTGATCACGCGCGTAGTGGCGCACCGTCGTGGTGGGCGGATGCTCGAGTTGCACGGTGAGCGCCTGGCGTATCGCGTAGTCGGCGGCGGCCATGTAGCGCGCGAGATGGACATGAGACACGTCCAGAGCGTCGCCGATTTTGTTGTAG
The DNA here is from genome assembly GCA_903938935.1 of uncultured Opitutia bacterium. GTDB lineage: Bacteria > Verrucomicrobiota > Verrucomicrobiia > Opitutales > Opitutaceae > Tous-C4FEB. The sequence goes on along the minus strand of CAJAFD010000544.1, from coordinate 1,457 downwards.
CGGTTGGATTCGCCGTCGTCGGGAAATTGGCCGCGGATCTGGAGCCAGGGCGCGTGGAGGAGATCGCGCAGAGCGTTTTCGTATTCGTAGCCGTTGAGGCGGCGTTGGGTGGCGCGCCCTTCGCGCGCGATGAGCTCGCGATCGTGGGCACCGAGCGTTTCACGGAGCGCGGCGAGAAAGGCGGCGGTCTCGGCGGCGTCGGGGCGTTTTTTTTCTTTCGGCGGCATCTCGCCAGCGCCGAGGCGATCGTGAACTTTGACCCACGTCGAAAAATCCGTCGTGGCGGTGAGGTCGAGCGTCAGCGAGGTGAGATCGAGCCGCCCCTTCTTGTCCTCGTCGTTGTGACAAGAGGAACAATATTTATCCGTGTACTCGAGCAGCGCGGGCGGCAGGGCGGCAGCGTGAAGTGCGGCCGGTAAAGCGACGGCGAAAAAAATTCCGGTGATGCGGCGCGCCCAACGGTCGCGCTGCAACTTTGAGGCAGCGGCGAGGACACTCATGCCAGTTCCAATCCGCGCATTGTGCCGGTGGACGAGGCGAACTTGTCCGTTTCGATGCCCATACGTTGAAGCATGGAAACGTAGAGATTCGGCAGCGGATAATTATTGGTCGTGCTGAAAGCGTGGTGTTGGCCGTGCCGGAAACCGCCGCCGGCGAGAATCGTGGGCATGTTGAAACACGTGTGGGCGTTGGCGTCGCCGAAGTTGGAGCCGTACAGCACCATCGTGCGATCGAGGAGCGTGTCTTCGGCTTCGCGCACGGCTTTCAAGTCGGCGAGCAGTTTGGCGAGGAGCTTCATGTGCCACTCGTCGATGGTGGTGAGCTCGGAGCGTTTTTTTTCGGATTTACCGTGGTGCGAGAGGTTGTGGTAACCGTCGGAGATGGTCTTGTCGGGAATGTCGAGCGCGGGCGTGCTGACGCTGTCGAGCATGAGCGTGATGGCGCGGGTCGAATCCGTCTCGAAGGCGAGGCGCGCGAGGTCGTACATGATTTTCACCTTCTCCATGTACGCGGCGGGATTCGTGGGATCGACGGGAACGGGCGCGTGAACGACGGGTTTCGGTTTCGTCTCCCACCCGCGCGAAGCTTGGAGGCGATGCTCGAGATCACGCACGCTCGTGAAATATTGGTCGAGGCGGTCGCGATCGCGGGCGGTGACGCCGCGGGAGAGTTCGCGGGCCTGACCGGCGATCGTATCGAGGATGCTGCGACCGTTGTCGAGTTGGCGCAGTTGCGCCTTCACCTGCTCGGGCGAGCCTTGGAGAAAAAGTTGTTTGAACACCTCGGCGGCCTTGTCTTCGGGCGGGATGGCGACGCCGGTGCCGGTCCACGAAAGGCTGCGCGTGCGGGTGTTGACGGCGAGCGTGAGCGAGGGGAAGCGCGTGAGCGTGCCGATCTGCTCGGCGATGTGTTGGTCGAGCGAGACGGTGTTGCGAAACGAACTGCTGCCCGGATGC
>CAJAFD010000543.1 GCA_903938935.1 uncultured Opitutia bacterium | reverse complement strand
GTTGGTGACGAAGTAGGCCGAGATGTAGCCACGGTCGAACTGCATGCCCTCGGTGTATTCCTTTTCGAAGGCGATACCCTTGGACTCTTCGACGGTGATGACGCCATCTTTGCCGACTTTTTCCATCACTTCGGCGATGATTTCGCCGATTTCGCGGTCAGCGGCCGAGATGGATGCCACGTGGGCGATATCGGCGCGGTCGCGGATGGGGGTTGCCATATCGCGGAGCTTGGCGATGAGGGCTTCGGCACCACGGTCGAGACCGCGGCGGATCATCATCGGGTTGGCGCCAGCGGCGACCATCTTGAGGCCTTCGGTGACGATGGCCTGGGCAAGGACGGTGGCGGTGGTGGTACCATCACCGGCGCTGTCAGAGGTCTTGGAAGCGACTTCCTTCACCATCTGCGCGCCCATGTTTTCGTACGGATCGGGCAATTCGACTTCTTTGGCGACGGTCACGCCGTCTTTGGTGACGGTCGGGGAGCCGAATTTTTTGTCGATGACGACGTTACGGCCTTTGGGCCCGAGGGTGACCTTGACGGCGCGGGAGAGCAGCTCAACGCCGCGGAGGATTTTCTGACGAGCGGCCTCGTCGAACAGGATTTGTTTAGCAGGCATGTGTTTTTAGCTTTGGGTTTGAGATTAAATGATTCGGTTGAGCGAGATTAGGCGAGGATGCCGAGGATGTCGTCTTCGCGCACGAGCGTGTACTTCACGTCGTCGATTTTGACTTCGGTGCCGCCGTATTTGCTGATGAGGACTTTGTCGCCGACCTTCACTTCGAAGGTGGAGAGTTTGCCGGCTTCATCTTTCTTGCCGGTACCGAGGGCAATGACTTCGGCTTCTTGGGGTTTTTCTTTGGCGCTGTCGGGGATGATGATCCCGCCGCGGACTTGTTCTTTTTCCTCGAGGTGCTTCACGAGAACGCGATCACCGATGGGTTTGATTTTTACTTTGGCCATATGGATTTTTGTTTTTGGGCTGAAGGTTGGGTTTTATGTTTGTGGGTTTCAACAAAGCGTGCCGCGCGGGTTTAAGCGCCACGGCGCGCAAAGGCTTGAAAATTATTTTTTGTTTTTGTCTTCGTCGACGACGGTGAAGTCGGCGTCGACGACGTCGGCTTTCTTTTCGGTTTTCTTGGTGGCACCACCAGCGGGCTGGGCCGCATCGGCACCGGCATCGGGAGTCGCGCCTGCACCGGCGGCTTGCGCCGCAGCTTGAGCTTCGGCGTAGAGTTCGGCGCCGACTTTGGAGAGTTTCTCCATGGCGGCTTTCATGCGGTCGCCGTCGTTGCTTTCGAGGTCTTTTTTGGCGTCGGCAATGGCGGTCTCGATGGTGGTTTTCTTGTCGGCAGGGAGTTTATCGCCGGCGTCTTTCAGCGTCTTTTCGAGCTGGTAGATGGTGCTGTCGAGTTGGTTCTTGGTCTCGACGGCTTCGCGGCGCTTCTTGTCCTCGGCGGCGTTGAGTTCGGCTTCCTTGGTCATCTTCTCGACCTCTTCTTTGGAGAGACCGGAGGAGCCTTGAATGGTGATTTTCTGATCTTTGCCGGTGCCGAGATCTTTGGCGGAGACGTGGAGAATGCCGTTGGCGTCGATGTCGAAGGTGACTTCGATCTGGGGCGTGCCGCGGGGCGCGGGCGGGATGCCGTCGAGTTTAAAGGTGCCGAGGGTTTTGTTGTCCTTGGCCATGGAGCGTTCGCCTTGGAGGACGACGATTTCAACGCCAGGTTGATTGTCGCTGTAAGTGGAGAACGTCTGGGTCTTCTTCGAAGGGATCGTGGTGTTGCGCGGGATCATGGGCGTCGAGACGTCGCCGGCGGTCATGATGCCGAGGGTCAACGGGGTGACGTCGAGGAGGAGCACGTCACGGACGTCGCCTTTGAGGACGCCGCCTTGGATGGCCGCGCCGATGGCGACGACTTCATCGGGGTTGACGCCTTGGTGCGGAGGTTTGCCGCCGAGGGTTTTGGCGATATCGACGACCTTGGGCATGCGGGTCATGCCGCCGACGAGCACGAGTTCGTCGATCTTGTCGGAGGTGAGGCCGGCGTCTTTGAGACAGTTTTTGAACGGCTGCAGGCAGCGTTCGAAAAGTTTTTCGCAGATCTGCTCCATCTTGGCGCGGCTGAGTTGCACGTTGAGGTGCTTCGGGCCGGAGGCGTCGGCGGTGATGAAGGGCAGGTTGATGTCGACGGATTGCGTCGAGGAGAGCGCGATTTTGGCTTTCTCGGCTTCTTCCTTGAGGCGTTGGAGCGCCATCGGGTCTTTGCGGAGATCGATGCCGTTTTCTTTTTTGAAGGTTTCCACGAGCCAACCGATGAGGGCTTCGTCCCAGTTGTCGCCGCCGAGGTGGGTGTCGCCATTGGTGGCTTTGACTTCGAAAACGCCGTCGCCGATCTCGAGCACGGAGACGTCAAAGGTGCCGCCGCCCAAATCGAACACGGAAATTTTTTCGTCCTTCTTTTTATCCAAGCCGTAGGCCAGCGAGGCGGCGGTGGGCTCGTTGATGATGCGGAGCACGTCGAGACCGGCGATCTTGCCGGCGTCTTTGGTGGCTTGGCGTTGGGAGTCGTTGAAATACGCGGGGACAGTGATGACGGCCTGCGTGATTTTCTCGCCGAGATAGGCTTCGGCATCGGCCTTGAGTTTACCGAGGACGAACGCCGCGATCTGCTCGGGCGCGAACTGCTCGGTCTTTTCGGCGGAAAGCACTTCGATGTAAGCATCGCCGTTTTTGCCGGCGACGACCTTGTAGGGCATGTTCTTCGACTCTTCGCTCACTTCAGAGAGCTTGCGGCCGATGAAACGTTTCGCGGAGAAAACGGTGTTGCGGGGATTGGTGATGGCTTGGCGCTTGGCGGCTTGGCCGACCAGACGTTCGCCGGTCTTCGTAAACGCGACGACGGACGGCGTGGTGCGCGCGCCTTCGGCGTTGGGGATCACGACGGGCTCGCCGCCCTCCATGACCGCCATGCAAGAGTTGGTGGTGCCAAGATCGATGCCTAGAATTCTGCTCATAATGTGTCCTATCTAAGCAACGTACGTGCCCCGGGCGCGAAACTGACCTTAGCCCTTGTCCTGCATAATTTAAAAAGAAACCTGCACCCCAATATATCTTAGACGAGCGGTCAGATTTAGGTCAAATTGTCTCACTTTTCACCAAACCGTGCCGCGCCCGTGGCACAGTATCGTCACAGTTGAATTCTCGCCTATCTTACTTAAGGTTTTCCCATGGAAGCGGAAATTATAGTGCCCGATGAAGTGCCGGTGATGACGTTGCCCAACGTCGCGTTTTTTCCGCAAGCCCTGATGCCGCTCCATATTTTCGAGCCGCGCTACCGGCACATGCTCCGCGACGTCCTCGCTAGCAACCGCATTTTCGCCATCGCCG
>CAJAFD010000542.1 GCA_903938935.1 uncultured Opitutia bacterium | reverse complement strand
ACCTCCAAGTCGTTCATTCTTCACTACAAATTCCCGCCGTTCTCCGTCGGTGAATCGGGACGCTTCATCGGCCCCGGTCGCCGCGAAATCGGTCACGGCGCCCTCGCCGAACGCTCGCTCGTTCCGATTCTCCCGCCCGAAGATGCGTTCCCCTACAGCATCCGCGTCGTCTCCGAGATCATGGCCTCCAACGGCTCGACCTCGATGGCTTCGATCTGTGGCGGCTGCTTGGCTCTCATGGACGCCGGCGTGCCGATCATCGCTCCCGTCGCCGGTATCTCCTGCGGTCTCATGACCGAGATGGATTCCGCGGGCGCCATCACCAAGTGGACCACGATCACCGACATCCTCGGTGAAGAAGACCACTTCGGCGACATGGACTTCAAAGTCGCCGGCACCACCAAGGGCATCACCGGCTTCCAGCTCGATCTGAAGATCAACGGCCTGCCCTTCGAAATCGCCAAGACCGCGATCTACCAAGCCCGCGATGCCCGCATCGAAATCCTCAAGACGATGCTCGCCTCCCTGCCCGCGCCCCGCGCCGGCCTCAGCCAATACGCCCCCCGCATCCAGACGATCCAGATCGATCCCGAAAAGATCGGCCTGCTCATCGGGCCCGGCGGCAAGACGATCCGCCGCATCACCGAAACGACCGGCGCGCAGATCGACATCTCCGACGACGATTCCGGCAAGATCTTCATCTACTCCAACAACGGCGACGCGATGGCCCGTGCCATCAAGGAAATCGACAGCCTCTGCGGCGGCGGTTCCGGTCCCGGCGGTGGCGGCGGTGAACCCATCGAGATGGGCAAGATCTACACCGGCCGCGTCACCGGCGTGAAGGACTTCGGTTGCTTCGTCGAGTGCACCCCCGGCAAAGAAGGCCTCTGCCACATCAGCGAACTCTCCGAGCAGCGCGTGCGCCGCACCGAAGACGTCGTCAAGATGGGCGATTCCATCACCGTGAAGTGCATCGGCATCGACGAACGCTCCGGCAAAGTCCGCCTCAGCCGCAAGGCCGCCATGCGCGACCTCGAAGGCCAGCCCGCCGGCGCCCCCGCGCCCGCCGCTGAATAACGCGCAAGGGAAACGCGCTTAAACCCGCGCTTCCCTTCGATCCCTCCAGCCGCGTCGCCCCCAAAGCGTCGCGGCTTTTTTGTGCCCGAAAATATTCCGTTACCGCACGCCCGATTCTATCCAACGCACGCTTTCCTTTTTCGTGTGTTTCCCCTCTTTCGTGTTTCACTCCAAACATGAATTTACTCGTCACCAACGACGACGGCATCGCCAGCCCCTTTCTCCACGAACTCGTCGCCGCCCTCCGCCTCGCCGGCCACACGCCTTACGTCGCCGCGCCCAAGACCGAACAAAGCTGGGTCGGCGCCGCCAAATCCCGCGACCGTGCGATCCACGCCACTGCGGCCGATCGCGGTCTCGGTTGCCCCACGTGGATCATCGACGGCACTCCGAGCGATTGCGTGAACATCGCCCTCGATCACCTCATCCCGCGCACCACCGCTATCGACGCCGTCCTCAGCGGCATCAACATCGGTTTCAACGCGTCGCTGGGTTTCATCATCGCGAGCGGCACCATCGCCGGCGCTTGGGAAGGCGCACTCCACGGCCTTCCCGCCCTCGCCTTTTCCCAAGCCCTCACCGAAGAAGCCTACAACCAACTCAAAGCGTCCGCCGACACCCCCGACGCCGACTTGCTCGTCACGTTGCGTCACTCCGCCGCCCACGCCGCGCGCCTCACCGCGCCGCTCATCGGAGCAACCGCCCCGCACAGCTTCGTCGTCCACAACATCAACTTTCCGCTCCCCTGCGGCCCCACTTCCCTCGTGCATCGCACGATTCCCGCGCGCGTCGTGATCCCGCGCCTTTATTCGCCCGCCTGCCCCGAAGGTAACCATCGCCTCATCTTCCGCGCCGGCGAAGACCTCTCCGCCAACGAACCCCTCACCGACCGCGCGGCCCTGGCCGCCGGCCACATTAGCCACACCACCCTCGACTACACGCGCCTCGGCCACTGAGCGCGCATCCCCGATCCGACACCGGCGATGAACGGCTTTGTGCGGTTTGACGGTCCGATACCGAATCTTCTGCATTCCTGAAAAAAATTACCAAAGTAGCGCTCCGTATTTCTCTCCTGCGGTCTTGCGCCCAAAAAACTGATTTCGTTTTCTTTACCGTCATCTCTGCGGCGCACTCATCGTTTAACGCCGCCCGATTTTACCCCACGTCTGAAACCTCTGTTCGTCTTTTTATGAAAACCCCGGCGATTTTCCTGCTTCTGTTGTCACTGGCGCTCAGCTGCGCGGCCAACCCGATTCGCGTCCTTTATCTCGGCACGCCCGACCGCACGCCGCGCATGAACGCCCACGTCCTCATGCGAGACCTTGGCCGCGACGCCATCTGGTTTGATTACATCTCCGAGCCCGCCGCCGCCACGCCCGCCTTCGTCGCCAAGTTCGACGTCCTCGTCCTCGACGCCCCGGCCGATCTTTTTTCCAAAGCCCTCGCCGCCACGCCCGCCGCGAATGTCGTCGCCGCGGCCTCCTTCGGTGATTCCGCCGCCGAAGGCTACGCCCTCGCCGTGAAGCCCAAGCTCCTCGCCGCCGCCGGCCCCGTGCGCGTCGCCGCCTGGAAAAAATTCCTCGCCCAACGCGAGCCCGAGCAACGCGAAGCCCGCCCCACCATCGCCAACTACGAAAAACGCCCCGAGCCCCTCACGTTTCAATTTCCCTTCAACGTCAAAGGCAGCGTCGAGCGCACCCAAGTCGCCCCCGATTTGCGCCTGGTCCTTTTCGCCGGCGAGCCCGACATCGCCAAACCCATCTTCATGGCTTGGGACGAACGCGGCCGCCTCTGGATCGCCGAAACCCGCGATTACCCGCACGACGTCAAACCCGACGGCCGCGGCAACGACAGCATCAAAATCTGCGAAGACACCGACGGCGACGGCCGCGCCGATAAGTTCACCGTGTTTGCCGATCACCTCAACATCCCCACCGGTTTCACCTTCGCCAAGGGCGGCATCGTCGTCGCTCAATCCCCACGCTTCCTCTTTCTCAAAGACACCAACGGCGACGACAAGGCCGACGTTCGCACCGAGATCATGACCGGCTGGGGCATCAACGACACGCACGCCCAAGCCAACAATCTCCACTACGGCTTCGACAACTGGCTCTACGGCGCCGTCGGCTACTCCGGTTTCAAAGGCACCATCGGCGGCGTTGATAAACAATTTGCGCAGGGTATTTACCGCTTCAAAGCCGACGGCTCCGCCCTCGAATTCCTCCACCAGTTTACCAACAACACCTGGGCCCAAAGCGTAAATCAGTTCGGCGACGCATTCGGCGGCACCGCCAACAACGCCCCGATTTTCTTCGGCGGCATCCCCGCGACGATCGTCCCCAAAGGCGTCCGCGCCATGACCGCCAAGCGCATCAACACCGAAGACAAAGACCACACGATCACGCCCAACTTCCGCCAAGTCGACGTCATGGGCGGCTACACCGCCGCCGCCGGCAGCGCGTTCATCTACTCCGATAATCTCCCCGCGCGCCTCCAGGGCAAAGCCATGGTCTGCGAGCCCACGATGAAAAACATCGCCCTCTTCGACGTCGTTCGCGACGGCGCGGGCTACGCCGCCCACGACGGTTTCCCGCTCGTCGCCAGCAGCGATGAATGGATGTCTCCCGTCTTCGCCGAAGTCGGCCCCGACGGCGCCGTCTGGTTCTCCGACTGGCAAAATTACATCATCCAACACAACCCCACGCCCAACGTCGGACGCGGCGGCTACGATGCCAAAACCGGCGTCGGCGGCGCTCACGAAAACCCACTCCGCGATCACGCCCGCGGTCGCATTTATCGCGTCGTCTGGGATCAAGCCAAACCCGCTGCGATCACTTCACTTCAAGGCGCCAAGACCGCCCAACTCGTCGCCGCTTTAAATTCATCCACGCTTTTCTGGCGTCTCACCGCCCAGCGTCTCCTCGTCGAGGGTCAACACCACGACGCCGCCGAAGCCCTCAAAGCTCACGTCCGCGCTCCCGCCGCGATTCCAGCCATCCACGCACTCTGGACGCTCCACGGCCTCGGGCTCCTCGACGAGGCCACGCATCGCGGCGCGCTCAATCACGCCGACGCCGCCGTCCGCCGCAACGCCATCCGCGCCCTCGGTAACGACGCCCGCGCCGTCGCGCTCTATTTTGGCAGCTCCGTCGTCAGCGATCCCGACGCGCTCACCAAACTCGCCGCCTTTGTAAAACTCGCCGAGTTCTCCGAGACCAAACAAATCCAAACCGTCGTCGCGAGCCTCGTCCGCAACCCCGCCAACCAAGCCGACGATTGGCTCAAAGAAGCGACCCGCATCTTGGGCCGCATCCACGGCGCCGCGCTCTACCGCAACGGCGAAAATATGCTCACCGCTGGCGGCTTCGAGGCCATCGGCGCCGATGGCTTGCCCGTCGGTTGGAAACGCCGAGACCTCAGCAACCGCGACGGCAACAAGTCCCTCGTTTGGAGCGCCGCCAGCGGAGAAAAAGAAGCTCACGGCGGCAAGCAATCCCTGCGCGCGGTCGCCGCCTCCGATGTCGACACCAGCCTCTACATCGACGTCCCCGTAAAACCCAACACCCAGTATCGTTTCGCAGGTTGGATCAAAACCAAAGGCATGTCGGGCCGGATCAACCTCAGCGAAACTCTGACCAAAACCGAGACCGACCTCATCCGCCGCCGCGACACCGACTGGCTCGAGATCGAGACCGACTTCAACAGCGGCAACCGCACCCAAGCCAGCCTCAGTTTCATTTTTGCCGGCAAAGGTGAAATCCAAGTCGACGACGTGCGCCTGAGCGAACTCATCCCGCTTGAAGATCCCAACAAAGTTACCGTCGCCGACGCCCAGCGCGGCCAGCAACTTTTCCTCAAACACCCCGCCGCTTGCATTCTCTGCCACGCGCTCAACGGCCAAGGCAGCAACGTCGGCCCCGCGCTCGACGGCATCGCCTCCCGCACCACCCCAGCCTACATCCACGAGAGTCTGATCGAACCCAGCAAAGTCATCGCGAAGGGCTACGAAAACTACACCATTTCCCCCATGCCACCGATGGGCGACATCTTCAGCCCGCAAGAACTCTCCGACATCGAAGCCTTCATCCAAACTCTGAAATAATCCGCAGCTTTTCTTCTTTTCCCATGAGCAAAAAATTCAACATCGCCATCATCGGCCTTGGTTTCGGCGCCGAGTTTATTCCGATTTACCAAGCGCACCCCAACGCCCACTTGCTCGCCGTCTGCCAACGCGACCCGAAGAAACTTAAAACCATTCAGGACGCCTTCGGCATTCCGCGCGGCTACACCGATTACGACGAGCTCCTCCAAGATCCCGACATCGACGCCGTTCACATCAATACGCCGATCCCCGACCACGCCGAGCAATCCATCAAAGCGCTCAAAGCCGGCAAACACGTCGCCTGCACCGTCCCGATGGCGACCTCCATCGCCGATTGCAAACGCATCGTCGATCTCACCAAAAAAACTGGCCTCAACTACATGATGATGGAGACGGTCGTTTACGCCCGCGAATACCTCTACGTCAAAGAACTCTACGACCGCGGCGATCTCGGTAAAATCCAGTTTCTCCAAGCCAGCCACCAGCAAGACATGGACGGTTGGCCGAATTACTGGCCCGGCCTCCCGCCGATGTGGTACGCCACGCACTGCGTCGGCCCCATGCTCGCCCTCACCGACGCCACCGCCGAATACGTTTCCTGCTTCGGCTCCGGCACGATCCGCAAAGAGCTCGTCAAAAACTACGGTT
>CAJAFD010000541.1 GCA_903938935.1 uncultured Opitutia bacterium | reverse complement strand
CTCCAGCCCGGCAAGAGTACGGGTGAAAGTTACTGCAAAGTCGGCGAGGAGTTTTTTTTGATCATCGCGGGACGCGGCACGGCTTTGGTGGCGGGCGAAACGAAGCCCGTGCAGGTGGGCTCGGTCGTGGTGCTGCGACCGGGTGTGCGCCACGCGTTGACGGCGGCGGCCGATGCGGGGTTGGAGTTTTACGCGATCACGGCGCCGGCGTTTAGTTCGGACGATTATGTGCCGGTGAAGTCGGGAAACTGAGCGTAGAAGAAAGGATTGTCGCGGCGGTTAGTTTCCGCGCTGATACGGTTTCGTTTTCGATTATGTCCGTCGTTACTTTCAGTTTTCACACCTGCAAAAAACGCGTTCCACTCACGATCAGTCGCGGGACGTCGACGCATACGACTGTAGGTTGGCTGCGGTGGGCGGAGGAGGGTGTCGAAGGTTGGGGCGAGGCGGTGCCGTTCGCGATCGACGAGCATCCGCAGACCGTGGACGTGCTCACGACGGCGGTGGAGACGCACCGCGCGTGGCTCGAGCAAGCGACAGCTTGGGAGCGCATCGAGATCGACCGTCGCTTGCGCGCGGCCGGTGCGCCCTCGGGGTTGATCGCGGCGGTGAATTTGGCGCTTTATGATTGGCTTGGTAAACGCCTCGGGCAGCCGGTGGGGCGTTTGCTCGGATTGCCGTCGGTCGACGGACCTTTGACCTCGGTGACGGTTGGTATTGCCGCGCCCGAGGCGGCGGCGCAACGCGTGCGCTTGTGGTTGGCGTCGGGCGATGTCCGCGCGTTCAAAGTGAAACTCGGCTCGAAGGCCGGTGCGGAGGCGGATCGCGCGATGTTTACGGCGGTGCTCGCGGCGATTCCGGCGGGGATGCGCGTGAGCGTCGATGCCAACGGCGGTTGGTCGCTGGCGACGGCGATCGAGATGGCGGCGTGGCTCGCGGAGCGCGGCGTGGATCATCTCGAACAGCCCTTGCCGCGAGGGCAGGAGAACGATTTGGCGGCGTTGCGGGCGACGATGAAGATGCCGTTGATCGTCGACGAAAGTTGCCGGACCGCGGAGGAACTTGTGCGCATCGCGGGCAGCATTGATGGGATCAACATCAAGCTCATGAAATGCGGCGGACTGGATGGTGCGTTGCGGCTCGTGCACACGGCGCGAGCGCTTGGGCTGAAGATTTTAGTCGGTTGTTATGGCAACAGCGCGCTCGCGAACACGGCGGCCGCGCAACTCGGCGGGCTCGTGGATTACCTCGATCTCGACAGTCATCTCAATCTGGAGGACGACGTTTTCCAAGGCGCTGCGCTGATCGCCGGTCGGCTGCGCCTTTCGTCTCAACCCGGCTTCGGAGTTTCCCATGTCTAATCCTACGCCTGAAATCGTGAGCCAGCCGCAGCGGTTGGCGATTTTGCAACACGGAGGTTTCTCCACGCGACACGGCAAGACCGGCCTGTCGTTGCTGCGTTATCGCGGCGCTGAAGTCGTCGAGGTGATCGACCGCGAGACGGCGGGACGCTCGTTGCGTGAAGTCAGCAAAATGCCGGATGTGCCGGATATCCGCGTCGTCGCCAGTGCGGAAGAAGCGCTCGCGAGCAAACCCACGGCGCTCGCCATCGGCATTTCGCCGAGCGGCGGTATCGTGCGCGAGGAATGGTGGACGGATTTGCGCACGGCGATTCGCGGCGGGGTTTCACTGTGGAATGGTTGCCACACCCCGCTCTTGTCGGACCCTGTGATCGCGGCGGCGGTGCGACCGGGTGTTTACGTGTGGGATATGCGGCGCGAGCCGGCGGGACTAAAACCCGGCTCGGCGGCGGCGCGGAAGTTGCCCTGCAAGCGCGTGCTCTTTGTCGGCACCGATATGAACATCGGCAAAATGACCGCGGCGCTGGAGTTTGATCGCGAGGCGCGGGCGCGCGGCGTGAAGTCGGCGTTCATTGGTACGGGCCAGACCGGCATGATGATTTGCGGCTCCGGCATGTGTCTGGATGCGGTGCGTGTGGATTACGCGAGTGGTGCGGTCGAAGCGGAATTGATGCGCCACGGTCCGACGAACGACGTGCTCTGGGTCGAAGGCCAAGGCTCGATGTTGAATCCCGCTTCGACGGCGACGTTGCCGTTGTTGCGCGGCACGCAGCCGACGCACCTCGTGCTCGTGCACAAAGCCGGGATGAAACATCTCCACGCGTTTCCCGACATCACGATCCCGCCCTTGAAAGCCGTCGTGGAATTTTATGAACGCGTGGCGACCGCCGCTGGGGCCTTGGCGCCCGCGCGCGTGATGGGCATCGCGCTCAACACCTGGGGCCTCGATGACGCCACCGCGCGAGCGGAGATCGCCGCGACGGCGGCGGCGACGGGATTGCCGACGACCGATGCCGTGCGCTACGGCACGAAGGCAATTCTCGACGCGATTCTCGCGGATTAAACGTGAGCTTTGCAGAGGGTTAAGTGCCTTGGAACCAAGCCTTGACCCACGCCGTGATGTGGACGCCGCGCGGATAAAAACAGAAAGCCCTCCCGAGCAGAGGGAGGGCTTATAAATTGGGTGCAGGGGCTGGATTTGAACCAGCGACCTTCAGGTTATGACTCTAATTTTTATTATGCAAAAACTTACGCTCACTCTCAGCGGTATCGGCAGGGGGTGTGTGGTCCTGATCTCGTCTCGACCAAGGAAAACATGGCTCCCGATACAATAGAAAAGCAGGATGAT
>CAJAFD010000540.1 GCA_903938935.1 uncultured Opitutia bacterium | reverse complement strand
GTTGAGAGTGAGCCAACCGGGGACGTTACGGATGCGGTTTTCCTCGAGGTTGCGGGTGGCAAATTGGAGGGAAGCCGGAGCGTTCTTGACCTCGATTTCGTCGCCGGGTTTCACACTGTAGCTGGCGATGTCCAGCTTGCGACCGTTGACGCGGATGTGGCCGTGATTGACGAACTGGCGGGCAGCCGCGCGGCTCTTAGCGAGACCGAGCAGATACACGACGCTGTCAAGACGGGTCTCGAGGAGCTGCATGAAGCGCTCGCCGGTGACACCACGCTCGCGTTTGGCGATCTCGAAGGTGCGACGGAATTGGCGCTCAAGCAGGCCGTAGACGTAGCGGAGCTTTTGTTTCTCACCGAGGCCGACCGAGTATTCGGAGACCTTGCGGCGGGACTTAGGACCGTGTTGGCCCGGAGGATAGTTGCGGCGCTCGAGCGCCTTGGCGGAGCCAAGCAGATGCACGCCAAAACGGCGGCTGATGCGGGTGGTAGGACCTGTGTAACGAGCCATGGTCGGAAATATTGAGTGTTAAATAAAAGGGAACGAGGTGCTCAGACGCGACGGCGTTTGCGTGGACGGCAACCGTTGTGCGGGATGGGCGTGACGTCGATGATCGAGGTGATCTCGAGACCGATCGCTTGGAGGGCGCGGACCGCGCTATCGCGACCGAGACCGGGACCAGAGATGCGGATGACGACATCCTTGAGGCCGTGGGACATCGCGTTGCGCGCGGCGTCTTGAGCGACGATCTGAGCGGCGTAAGCGGTGGACTTACGCGAACCGCGGAAGTTGCACTTGCCGGCGCTGGACCAGGCGATGACGGCGCCTTTATGGTCGGTGATCGAGACGATCGTGTTGTTGAAGGAGGCGAGAACGTTGGCGACACCGGAGGTGACGTTTTTGGAACCCTTAGCCTTACGAACTTTGATCGTGCCGATTTCCTCTTTGAGGAGTTCTTCAGCCGTGGGCTGACGAGCGACACCACCGATGAGTTCGACAGGAGCAGCCTTGGCTTCCGGCGCGTGAGCGACGGGGGCAGCCGCGGGAGCTTCGGCGGCAGGCGCGGTAGCGTCAGCCGGAGCAGCAGCCTTGGGGGCTTTGGCTTTCGGGGCCTTGGCGGGCTTGGTTTCGCCAGCGGCTGCAGCAGCCTTGACGGGTTTTTCCTTCTTGGGAGCGGACTTTTCTTCGGCCATGTGAGTGTAAGATTAAACTTCCTTAGCTTTGGTGACGCCAACGGTCTTGCGCGGGCCCTTGCGGGTACGGGCGTTGGTGCTGGTGCGCTGACCGCGCACCGGGAGGCTGCGACGATGGCGAACGCCACGGTAGCAATTGATCGCTTGAAGGCGCTTGAGATTGGCGGTGTGGTCGCGACGAAGATCGCCTTCGACGATCCACTTGTGATCGGTGATCACGTGGAGGATTTTGTTGAGCTGTTCTTCGCTCAGATCTTGGGCGCGGAGGTCGGGATCGATGCCGACTTCTTTGACGATAAGGTCAGCCCGTTGGGGACCGATACCGTAGATGTAACGGAGAGAGAACGCGATTTTCTTCTTCGCGGGGATTTCGACGCCGAGGAGACGTGGCATAGTAGGATGGGTTGGTGTTAGAGAGTTGAGAGTGAGGAAACGGAAATGGGAAAATTATTGTGGTCGCGGGATCGTGAGGATCTCGGGGCCGGTATCTGCGGTGAGCACGGTGTGTTCGAAATGCGCGGAGGGCTGACCGTCGGAGGTGACGTGGGTCCAACCATCGGCGAGGGTCTTGGTCTTAAAACCGCCGAGGTTAACCATGGGCTCGATCGCGAGCGTCATGCCGGGCTTGATTTTTTCGCCAGTGCCGCGCCGACCGAAGTTGGCGATCTCTGGGGGTTCATGCATCGCGGTGCCGACGCCGTGGCCGACCATGTCGCGAACTACGCTGAAGCCGTGGCTTTCGCAGTGGGTCTGAATCGCATGCGAGATATCGCCGATACGATTGCCGACTTGCGCTTGGCGGATGCCGAGGTCGAGGGCTTCACGCGAGACGCGGAGAAGTTTTTCGAGGGCGGGCGAAATCGGGCCAACGGGCAGCGTGGTGGCGTTGTCGCCGACGTAGCCGTCATGCCACACGACAATGTCGAGTGAAACGATGTCGCCTTCGCGTAAAATGCGACGGAGCGACGGAATGCCGTGAACGACTTCTTCGTTAACCGAGATGCAGGTGTGCGCCGGGTAGCGGCGGGAACCGTGCTGATAACCGAAACAGGCGCTGCGCGCGCCGAGGCGGGCGATCCAATCGCGGCCTGCTTCCTCCAAATCCTGCGTTGTGACACCGGGGCGAACGAGGGGCTTGAGTTGATCAAGCACCGTCGCAGCGATGGCACAGGCCTCGCGCATTTTAGCGATACCGATTTTGTCTTTGATCGGGATCATGCGGCGAGTGCGGCCTCATCATGTTTGAGGAGGCCTAAGGTGCGATAGTGTTCGAGGACCGATGCCGGAGCATCAGGAGCGGCGTAGACGGCGACGAGGTTTTCGTCGCGAGCGTCCATCCATTCGTCGAACACCAAAGCTTGGAGCAGCGTAGCCGGGAAGTCCGTGAGGACAAATCCCGCATCAGGTTTGCGCGCAAAGAACCACTTTCGCAACGAGGCGAGAGTAGCGGCTTCAGTCGCCGCGGCGGAGCCGGGGCGGCGCGAAATCTCCCGGCGCGACAGGCCGGCGGGAGAGACGTGCTCAATGTGCAAAGAACGTTCCAAGTTCATCAGGTTTTCGGTGTGAAAAGCAGCTGAACCGAGGAGAATGATTTTGGCTTTAGCGGGAGGCCCGCCAAGCGCGTAGAGGTCGTTGATGGAGGCCATCGAGACCCGAGTAAAGAACTTATTTGACGAAGTGGCGGTAGGCGGCGATGCCGACGCCGAGCAGCAACAAACCGAGCATCGGGAGCGCGAGCTTCATGATGGCATCGGAGTTGAGCGCATCGCCGGTCATCCCTTGCGGATTGGCGCTGCGAGCGCGGATACGACCCTTCTTAAGGAATCCGTCGTAATGCCGTTGCAAGAGGAAGGTCTCGATCTGGCGCATGGTGTCGAGAATGACACCTACGGTGATCAACATACCCGTGCCGCCGAAGAAGATGGCGATGCGTTGCGGGACGTTGAGTTCGAAAAGGAGCACGTCGGGCATGACGGCGATAACCGTCAGGAAGATCGCACCCGCGAGGGTGAGACGGGTCATGATGAAATCGAGGAATTGGGCCGTGGGCTCACCCGGGCGCACGCCGGGGATGTAACCGCCGTATTTCTTGAGGTCATCGGCGATCTGGATGGGTTTAAACATCACGGATACCCAGAAATAGCTGAAGAACATGATCAGCACAGTATCGATCAGGTAATAGCTCCAATGACCGCGCAGGAGGTTTTGCGAAATCTCGCTCAAAAATTTGATATTAAAAGCCGCGCCGAGTTGGGAGAAAATCTGCTGAGGGAAGAGCAGGATAGCGCTGGCGAAGATGACGGGCATGACGCCCGAGTAGTTCACCTTGAGCGGGAGGAAGGAGCTTTGACCGCCCATGACTTTATTGCCCACCACGCGCTTGGCGTACTGGACGGGGATCTTTCGCTGGCCTTGCACGACCATGATGATACCCATGGTCACGGCGACGAAGAGCACGCCCATCACAACCGCCGCAGGCAGACCCAGGCTTTGGCCCGTTCCAACAGGACGGAAGAACAAGTTGTAGGTAGCAACGGCGGCATTCGGGATGTCGGCCAAAATGCCGACGGTGATCAGCAAGGAAACGCCATTACCGATGCCGCGCTGAGTGATTTGTTCACCGAGCCACATCAAAAGCATCGTGCCCGCGGTCATGAAGATCACCGATGTGATCAAGAAACCGAGCTTATCAACGACCACGATGGCTCCGTAAACGTTCTCGTCGTAACCGGGGAAGAGACGGGCAGGTTGTTCGAGCGCCCAAATGAGCAGCGTGCCCTGCACCAAGCAGATGATCACCGTCGCATAACGCATATACTGCGTGAGCTTCTGGCGACCGACATCACCTTCTTGCTGAAGGCGGCTCAACGCGGGGACAACCGCCGTCATGAGCTGGAAAATAATCGAAGCGCTGATATAGGGCATGATGCCCAAAGCGAAAATCGCTCCTTTCACGAGCGCGCCGCCCGTGAACATGTTGTAGAGACCGACGAGGGCCCCACCCGTGCCGCCGGCTTGTTCGGCGAAGAACTTCTGCAGCGGCGCCGGATCGATGCCGGGCAACGGGATGTGCGCACCGACGCGCGCAACGAACAGCAGCGAGAGCGTGTAGAAAATACGCGAGCGGAGCTCGGGGATTTTCAGCGAATTCGTGAAGGCGGAAAACATTGCGATGAGGCGAAGGACTGGAGGACGCGGACTGGGGAAAAGACAAGAAAAGCGCGCCCGAAGGCGCGCTCAGTCTGAATTAGGCGACGATGGCTTGGCCACCGGCTTTTTCGATCTTGGCTTTGGCGGATTCGGAGAATTTCGCCGCGGTCACTTTAAGCGCGCGGGTGATTTCACCGTCGCCGAGGACTTTGAGGAATTTCTCGTCGTGACGCACAAGGCCGGCGTTGGCCAGCACCGTGACGTTGACTTCGGTGATCTTGGCATCGAGCCGGGCGAGATCGCCGACGTTGACGATGATCGGTTCCACGCGGAAAGCCGATTGGTTAAAACCGCGGTGCGGGAGTTTACGGTAAAGGGGCATCTGGCCGCCTTCGAAGCCGGGACGGATGCTGCCGCCGGAACGGGCCGTCTGGCCCTTGCCGCCGCGACCGGAGGTCTTGCCGTGGCCGCCGCCTTCGCCGCAACCGACGCGCTTCTTGCGGTGAATAGCACCGACAACGTTCTTGAGTTCGTGGAGTTTCATAGGAGTTCCTGTTTAGGGGGCGCCCGGTCCGCCCGAGGGCGAGACCGGACTCGGATGGGTAACGTTTAAATTAAGCTGACTTACGGACGCTCGTGATGTCTTCGGACGTACGGAGCTGTTGGAGAGCCGCGAGGGTGGCGTTTACGACGGCGATGTGGTTATTGGAACCCATCGACTTCGTGAGGACGTTTTTGACGCCCGCCGCTTCGAGGACCGCGCGCACGCCGCCGCCGGCGATGAGACCGGTACCAGGCGAAGCGGGTTTGAGAAGAACTTTGCCGCCGTCGTATTCGCCGAAGACGTCATGGGAAATCGTGTCGCCCTTGAGCTTCACGCTGACCATGTGCTTGTGGGCGTTGGCGGTGCCTTTCTTGATGGCGTCGGGCACTTCGTTGGCCTTGCCGTAGCCGATGCCAATCTTGCCCTTGCCGTCGCCGACGACCGCGAGTGCAGCGAAGCTGAACCGGCGACCACCTTTAACGACCTTGGCGCAGCGATTGATGAAGACGACTTTTTCGATCATCGCGGTGCCGTCGGCCGACAGGGTCGGCTTGTTACGGTCATCACGACGGGGGCCGCGGGGGCCGCCGCCACCGGGGCCATCACGGCGGGGGCCGCGCTGGCCGCGCTCGCCCGCACGGGCTGGAGCAACCGCGGGAGCGGCAGAATCAGAAGGGGGAACGGAAGAAACAGGTTCAGTGCTCATAGGCGCGGGATTAGAATACAAGGCCACCCTCGCGGGCGGTGTCGGCGAAGGCTTTGACCTTGCCATGATAGAGCGCACCACTGCGGTCGAACACCACGGAGGTGATGCCGGCGGCCTTCGCTTTGATCGCGAAGGCAGTGGCGAGGGCTTTGGCTCCGGCGATGTTGGCGCCGAGCTTTTGCTTGCGCAGCTCGGGATCGAGGGTGGCAAGGAAAACCAAGGTCGTGCCGAGATCGTCGTTGATCGCTTGGGCGTAGATGTTTTGGCCGCTGAATTTGACGCTGAGGCGTGGACGGAGGGCCGTGCCGACGACCTTTTTGCGGATGCGCCAGCGACGTTTCTGGAGGAGCTGGGCTTTGTAGATAGTGTTCATGGGTATGGTCCCTGAAATGAGTTTTAGAAGGAGGATTAGGCGACCGTCTTGCCTTCTTTGCGGCGGACGCGTTCGCCAACGATACGGACACCTTTGCCCTTGTAGGGCTCGGGCGGGTAATAGCTACGGATCTCAGCGGTCACGGCGCCGACGAGCTGCTTGTCGCAGCCTTCGACTTTGACCTTGGTGCCATCGACGACGGTA
This sequence comes from uncultured Opitutia bacterium, assembly GCA_903938935.1. Taxonomy (GTDB): domain Bacteria; phylum Verrucomicrobiota; class Verrucomicrobiia; order Opitutales; family Opitutaceae; genus Tous-C4FEB. The sequence goes on along the minus strand of CAJAFD010000540.1, from coordinate 4,790 downwards.
ATTTTGATACCTTCGGGGATGTCCATGAGGATCGGGTGCGAGTAACCGAGCGCGAGGTCGAGTTGCTTGCCCTTGAGGTTGGCTTTGAAACCGACGCCTTGGATTTCGAGATCCTTGCTGTAGCCTTCGGTGACGCCTTTGACCATGCCGGCGACGATCGAGCGCACCGTGCCGTACATGGCATTGGCGAAGCGCGAGTCTTCCGTTGGGGCGAAGGTGACTTTTTTGTCAGCGACGGTGATTTTAACGACGGGGGCGAAAATCTTAGAGACTTTGCCCTTGGGGCCCTCGATGAGGACGGTCGTGTTGGTGATCCCGACTTTAACTTTGTCGGGAATGAGAACGGGTTGTTTGCCGATGCGGCTCATGGTGCGGGCGGGTTACCAAACGTTGCAGATCAGTTCGCCGCCGGCTTTGTTGCGGCGACAGTCGGCGTCCTTCATGAGGCCCTTCGACGTGGAAATAATGGCGATACCGAGGCCGTTGAGGACGCGGGGGATTTCGCTGTAGGAGGAGTAGATGCGTCGGCCGGGGGTCGACGTGCGGTTGATCGCGGTGATGGCGGGGGCGCCGTCCACATACTTCATCTTGACGACGAGAGTTTTGTGGCCTTGGGCGTCGGCGCCGTCTTTGAAGTCGGAGATATAACCTTCGGCTTTAAGAATGGCGGCGATGGCGGCCTTGAGTTTGGAATGCGGGGAAACGCACTCGTCGAGACGGGCCTGGCTGGCGTTGCGCAGGCGCGTGGTGAAATCACTGATCGGGTCGGTCATGGTGGATGTTGGTTTGGGGCCGGCGGGTCATATCCGACGCGCTTGCAGCGCGCAAACTCCCGCCGGCAATTAAAATATTACCAGGAAGATTTCGTGACGCCGGGGATTTTACCGGCGAGCGCGAGTTCGCGGAATTGGATACGGGACACGCCGAACTTCCGGATGAAGGCGCGTGGACGACCGCTCATGGAGCAGCGGTTCTTGATGCGCACGGCCGAGGCGTTGCGCGGCATCTTTTGGAGCTTCTTGGAAGCCGCGAAAAATTCTTCGTCGGTGGTGGCGGGATTGTTGAGGATGGCCTTGAGCTCGGCGCGTTTAACGGCGTGCTTGGCGACGAGGGAGATGCGCTTCTTGTTGCGCTCGATGGCGGATGTCTTGGGCATGGCAGTAAGGGGTTAGGCAGCGGTCTTGGCCTCGGAGCGACGGAAGGGCATACCGAGGAGTTTCAACAACTCACGGCCTTCTTCGTCGGTCGTGGCGGTGGTGACGATGGTGATATCAAGACCCATGGTCTTCTTCACGTTTTCGACGGTGATTTCCGGGAAAATGGTGAAGTCGTTGACGCCGAGATTGTAGTTGCCTTGGCCGTCCAGCTTGGGCGGGACGCCGCGGAAGTCGCGGATGGTGGGCAAAGAGACGGCGAGCAAGCGATAGAGGAATTCCCACATCGAGTTACCGCGGAGGGTCACGCGGCAGCCAACGACTTGGTTTTCACGGAGTTTGAAATTCGAAATAGCCTTGCGGGATTTCGTGAGGACGGGCTTTTGGCCGGCGATGGCACCGAGATCGCGTTGGATGTCGGCGATTTGGTTCTTGTCGGCTTCGGCGTCGATACCGGTGTTCAGGCTGACCTTCAGGATCTTAGGAACCTGATGTTTATTGGTGTAGCCGCGGCTTTTCATCAGCGCGGGGAACACCTGCTCGGTATAGGCTTTTTTGAGAGTGGGAACGTAGCTCATGGAATGGGTCACCGGATTTCCGACCCGGTGGCGTAAAGGTGAGTGTTTGGTGGAAAAACGATCAGTGAGTCAGATGCGCCGCCGGATTGGCAAGCGCGCAATGAATTAGGCGGCCGCTGGCGAGGGTTTCTTGCGTTTGCTGGCGTCGAACACGGACTTGAGCATCAAGTTCGAGATGTGGACGGTGCCTTCACGCTCGACGATGGCGCCCTGGGGGTGCTCGGTGGATTTCTTGAGGTGGCGCTTCATCATGGCGACGCCTTCGATACGGGCACGTTGGCTGGTGGCAACGACTTCGAGGACTTTGCCTTCCTTGCCTTTGTGGGAGCCGGCGATGACGACGACGTGGTCGTTGCGTTTGATGTGGAATTTCAGGGCCATGGTCAGAGAACCTCCGGAGCGAGGGAAATGATCTTCATGAAGTTTTTCGCACGCAGTTCGCGGGCGACGGGGCCGAAGATGCGGGTGCCCTTGGGATTGTTGGTGGCATCGATGATGACGATGGCGTTGCTGTCGAAACGCAGGTAGCTGCCATCCGCGCGGCGGACGGGAGCTTTGGTGCGGACGACGACGGCTTTAGCGACTTCACCTTTTTTAACGGTGGCTTCGGTCGCGCTGGACTTGATGTGGACAGTGATCACGTCGCCGACGCCGGCGGTAGTGGTGATCTGGCCTTTTTTGCTGATCATCGCAGCCTTGCGCGCGCCGGTGTTATCGGCGACTTCGAGAATGGAACGCAGTTGGATCATAGGATCTCCTGTAATTTAAAGGGTGGAGGTGGGATCAAGCCTTAGGGGCCGCCGGGGCGGTCGCTACGGTCTTGGTGGGAACTTGAGCGGCGACGTCGTTTTCGCTGATGGCGACGGCGTCGGTGGTGACGGCGCGCTCAACCACGTTGACGATGCGCCAGCGCTTCAAGCGGCTGAGGGGGCGCGTTTCCATGATCTCGACCTTGTCGCCGACCTTGGTCTCGTTCTTCTCGTCGTGCACATGGACAACCGTCTTGCGGTTGATGACCTTGTGGTAGAGCGGGTGCGGGGTCTTGTAGGGAATCGTGACCTTGATCGACTTGTCGCCAGAGCGACTGGTGACGAATCCGATGATGGTTTTGCGCGTGTTGCGCGAACCGGGAGTGGCGGATGACATGGCGGGAATAGGTTATTGCCTAGGGCGCTTTAAGCGGCAGCCGGGGCGGATTTCTTCTTGGCGGTGAGAACGGTTTCAAGACGCGCGATATCCTTACGATACGAGCGGAGCAGATGGGGCTTCTCGACTTGACCGGTCTGCTTGCGCAGACGCAGTTGGAGGAGTTGCTCGCGGGTCTCGCGGAGCTTGGTGGTGATCTCGGCGGGCGAGAGGGCGCTGATTTCTTTGGCGGTCATGGCGACGAATGTGGTTTAAAGGTTATAACCTCAAACGGCGGCGCCATCGCGAGCGATGAAGCGGCAGTGGAAGGGCAGTTTGGCGTCGGCGAGGCGGAAAGCCTCTTTGGCGACGGTGACGGAAACACCGGCGAGTTCGAAGAGCACGGCGCCGGGCTTGATCACGGCGACATAGTATTCGACCGGACCTTTACCCTGACCCATACGCACTTCTTGCGGCTTTTTGGTGACGGGCTTGTGCGGGAATACGCGGATCCAGAGTTTACCTTTGCGCTTGAGGTGGCGCGAGATGGTGACGCGAGCGGCTTCAATCTGCTGACCGGTCATGGGACCACGGGTCAAGGATTGGAGGCCGAATTCGCCGAAAGCAAGAGTGTTGCCGCGCTTGGCATTGCCAGCGCGGGAGCCTTTCATCACTTTGCGGAATTTGGTGCGGGCGGGTGCTAGAGCCATGGGAGTTTTCTCCTAAATTGTTTAGTGACGGAAGAGGTGCTTAGGCAGCGGGCTCTTCTTTTTTGCAGATCCAGCATTTGACGCCGATCTTGCCGTAGAGGGTGAGGGCTTCGGAGAAGCCGTAGTCGATATTTTCGCGGAGGGTGTGCAATGGCACGCGGCCTTTGCGCTGCCACTCGCGGCGAGCGATGTCCGTACCGCCGAGACGGCCGGAGCATTGAATACGGATACCTTCGGCGCCGAGGGCCATAGCCATTTCGACGGCCTTTTTCATGGCGCGGCGGAAGGCGATACGGCGTTCGAGCTGGAGGGCCACGTTCTCAGCCACGAGCTGGGCTTCGATCTCCGGCTTCTTCACCTCTTGGATGTCGAGCAGGATTTCTTTGCCGGTGAGCTTGGCGAGGTCGGCCTTGATGTTTTCGACTTCGGCGCCTTTGCGGCCGATGACGATGCCAGGACGAGCGGTGTAAATCTTGACGCGGACGCGGTTCGAGGCGCGCTCGATGAAGATGCGCGGCACGGAGGCCTGCTTCAGCTTCGCCATGAGCGAGTCACGGATGAGCTGGTCTTCGAGGAGCAGCTTCGGGAATTCCTTCTTGGTGGCAAACCAGCGGGACTGCCAGTTGCGGCGAACGGCGAGACGGAAGCCGATAGGATTTGTCTTTTGGCCCATGGTGGTGAGTTAGTTGGTGTTGCCGTCGGAGAGGACGATACGAATGTGGGACATCTTCTTGCGGCGGGGCATCGCGGTACCGCGAGCGCCGGCCTTGAAGCGCTTGAGGACGGGACCGTTCTCAATGATGGCGCTTTTCACGGTGAGGGAATCAGCCGAGAGATTGTTATTGTTTTCCGCGTTCGCGATGGCGCTCTTCAGCGTCTTGACGATCAGGGCCGCGGACTTGCGCGGGATGAGCGTCAAATATTCGACGGCTTCAACAGCCTTGCGGCCTTGAATGGTGCGGGCTACTTCGCGCACCTTTTTAGGTGACATGCGCGCGTAGCGTGTGAGGGCTTGGACTTCCATGGTGGGTTGAGGAGGATTCCGACTTTGGATCGGCGATAGTAGCGGGGCGTGAGCCCTACCCTACCCTTTGGGTTGGTTTACGAATTAAGATTTGAGAACTTTGACGGCGACGTGGTCGCCGGCGCGGATGGTTTGATGAGGCTGGAGGCCGACGATGAGGGCGGCAGCAGCTTGGGGGCGAAGATCAACAAGAACGAGC
>CAJAFD010000539.1 GCA_903938935.1 uncultured Opitutia bacterium | reverse complement strand
GCCGTCTCCACCGCGCGCGCCGAACTCAAACTGCCCGCCATCATCGGCGACCACATGGTCCTCCAGCAAAAGCAGGCCAACCCGATCTGGGGTTGGGACACGCCCGGCGCCGCCGTCAGCGTGACTTTTGCCGGCAAAACCTACGCCACCACCGCGGGCGCCGACGGCAAATGGACCGTCAAACTCGACGCCGCGCCCGCCAACGCCACGCCCCAAACTCTCGCCATCGCCGGCACCACGAAGCAGGAGCTCACCGATATTCTCATCGGCGAAGTCTGGATGTGCTCCGGCCAATCCAATATGGGCTTCAAGCTCGCCAGCGATTGGAACGGCGACCTCGAAGCCGCAGCCTCGAAATTCCCACAGCTCCGCCTGATCTCCGTCCCCACCAACGGTTCCCAGGAATTAAAGACCGATTTCAAAGGCCAATGGCGCGCCGCCACACCGGAAACCGCGATTAAGTTCAGCGCCGTCGGTTTTCTCTACGGCCGCTACTTGCACGAAATCCTCGGCGTCCCCGTCGGCTTGATCGACAACTCTTGGGGTGGCTCGTCCGCCGAAGCCTGGATCCGCCGTGAGACGATCGAGGCCGATCCACGCTTCCAGACTCACATGGGCTTCATGCGCCAACGCGAAGCCGACATCGCCTCCGGCAAAGCCAAAACCGAACACGATGCCGCCCTCGCCAAATGGAAAGTCACCGCCGAAAAAGCCAAAGCCGCCGGCAAAACCGCGCCCGCCGCCCCGCAATCCCCCGAAGCCTGGCTCACCGGCAATTCCCGCCCCGGTAATATCTTCGCCGCCATGGTCCACCCCACGCTCGGCTACGGCTTGAAGGGCGTCATCTGGTACCAAGGCGAGTCCAACGCCTCTCGCGCCTACGATCACGCGAACCTGTTTCCGTTTCTCATCGAGCAATGGCGCAAAGAATGGGGCCAGGGCGATTTCTCGTTCTACTGGGTCCAGCTCGCCGACTACATGGCCGAAAAAACGGAGCCCGCCGAAAGCGCTTGGGCCGAACTTCGCGAGACGCAGACCAAGACCCAACGCCTCCCTCGCACCGGCCAAGCCGTCATCATCGACCTCGGCGAAGGCAAAGACATCCACCCGCGCAACAAACACGACGTCGCCGCCCGCCTCGTGCGCTGGGCGCTCGTCAAAGATTACGGCCTCAAACTGCCCTACCGCAGCCCCGAGTATCAAAGCCACACCGTCGCGGGCGATAAAATCACGGTCACGCTCGACTGTTTCGGGAGCAAACTCCGCGCCTTCGACGTCGCTGAAGCCCGCGGCTTCACCGTCTGCGGCGCCGATAAAGTCTGGTACAACGCCACCGCCAAAATCGTCGCGCCCAACCAAGTCGAAGTCACCTGCGCCGCCGTCGCCGCGCCCATCGCCGTGCGCTACGCTTGGGCCGACAACCCCGTCTGCAATCTCTTCTCCGACGACGGCCTGCCGGTGACGCCTTTCCGCAGCGACGACTTCGCCATGACCACGAAGCCCAAACCGCCCGCCCCCAAGGCGTGAGCGCATCTTCCCCCACTTAAACCCAACTAAGCCCGACCAAGGTCGGGCTTTGTTTTTTCAAAACAAAATCCTCGGCTTGGGTTCCTTTCGCTTGGCCATGTTTCCCCGATTTTTACTTCTCATTTTCATCTCCAGCTTCGCGCTGCCTAAGGCTTCCGAGGCCGCACACTCCGGCCCGCCTGCAACCGTGATTCGCGTTCTTAGCTATAACCTCCACCACGGCGAAGGCGTGGACGGCAAAGTCGACCTCACGCGCATCGCCCGCATCATCACCGACGCCCACGCCGACATCGTCGCACTCCAAGAAGTAGATCAAAAAACCCAGCGCACCGGCGGCGTCGATCAGGCCGCCGAGCTGGCCCGCCTCACCGGCCTGCACTTCGCCTACGGTAAAGCCATGGACTACCAAGGTGGCGCTTACGGACAAGCCTTGCTCAGCCGCTGGCCGTTAACCGAGTTCGTCGTCCATCCGCTCCCCAACCCGACCCAAGTCGAGCCGCGCATCGCGATCTCCGCGCAGGTGCGCCCGCCCGGCCAACCAGGATTTCGCTTCGTCGGCACTCACCTCGACGCAAACCGTGACGATACCGCCCGCTGGCAACAAACGGCACGGCTGATCGAGCTCTTCGGCACTGATACGACACCCACCATTTTGGTCGGTGATTTTAACGCCCGCCCAGAGACGCGCATCTTGCAAGCGCTCACTCCCTATTTTTTTGAGGCCTCCGCGTCTAACCCGGCGCCGACGAGTCCGGCGCATGCGCCCACCCGTCGGATCGACTACGTCTTAGTGCGTCCCGCGGCGCAGTGGCAGGTGCAAACCTCGACGGTTCTACCTGAGGCCGTGGCGTCTGACCACCGACCACTTCGCGTAGAATTAAATCCGGTCTCTGCTCATTAAAACGAGATCAGCGGCAACATGGGCCGACCGCCCCATTGCCCGCGGTCACTTCGCCGCGTGCACCAGCGGCTGGGTCCAGGCCATCTCGAATTCCTCGGCGACGCTGCCGTTCGCTTTCGCCTTCGAGGAAATCACGCGCGCGCGCACGTAAATCTCGTCGCCGCGCAACGTGTACGCCGCCGTCGGGCCTTTCACTTCGGCGAGCACGGCGCCCACATCTTTGCTGTAGCGGTGATGCGGGAGCGTTTTCTTCGCAGCGGCGTCACCGTCACGCGGCCCGAGCAACTGCCGCGTGGGGTCGTAGCCGCGCCGCGTCCCGATGAACTGCGTCACATACGTCACGCCGGGCTCGGGTTGAATCTCCAGCGCGAGCGTCGTAGCCGAGCGCGTCACGTCGTGGAGCGTCACGCCGGATGACGCGTAAAAATCCCCCGCCTCCATGGCCAAAACAATCGACTCGGGCGTGAGGTGGCGCGCGCGCACCATCACCCAGCCGCGGCCGGAGTTACTTTTACCGAGCATGAGTTCTTGGTAGTGGTGCGAATCGTCGACGCCGATGCCGTACATCACGTCGAGTTTCAATTCGGCGAGGCGGCGCGTGAGGACGACGTCCCAGATTTCCTCGGTGCTCAAGTGCGCCGCATCGCCGGCGTTATGCACGCCGGGGTGGCCGTTGTAGACTTCGAAAAATTTCTCGTGGTGCACCTGCATCAACTCTTCCGCCGTCACGCCCCAGACGAAATTCGGGTGGTTGAGGTGGATAAACATCGGCTGACCGGTCGCCTCGCGTTGCGCGAGGACGGCGGCGACGGAGCGCTGCATGATTTCAAGGGCGTTGTCGGCGGCGACGGGCGCGATGAGCGTGCGCGGGTTCGTGAAATTCATGTGCACCGGGCCGGTTTGCTCGGGCGTGGTCGCGGTCTTGGGGCGCTTCCAACTCGAGGTGACTTCCATACTCGGAATCATCAGAAAACGACCCGGCTCCTCGAAGAGCGGACGGTATTCGGCGAGCGGTTTGAGACGAACTTCGCGGGCTCCAGCGGCGGTCGTGCGTTGCTCAACCCAATCGGCGCCGAAGCGCGCGACGTAGTTATCCAGGACGGCGCCGCCGCCACGTTGCTCGAGTTTGCCGACGACGACGGCAGGCGGCTTGAGCGCAAACCAACGCTGGCCCTCGGGCATGATGTTGTGGTCGGACATCGCGAGGAAGTGATAGCCGGCGCGCTTGTAGCGGTCGGTGATCATCTCGGGATAATCGTCGCCATCACTCCACAGTGAATGCGTGTGAAGGTTGCCCTTAAACCAACGCGGCACGGCGTCCGCAGCGCGAACGGGCGCGGGCGTAAGCGCAAGGGTCAACAGCGTTAAACCGAGCGCGTAGCCGGAGCGAAGACGAGGCGAGGACGACATAAAGGAACCGCGGTTCACGTTTTATTTTTAGAACGAGCCCTTGATGCCGGCGGTCCAGAGCGAGCCGCCGTAATCGTCGCGCTGGCGGAATTTCGCGTAGAGCGGCGTGC
>CAJAFD010000538.1 GCA_903938935.1 uncultured Opitutia bacterium | reverse complement strand
GTGGAACTGCGTCGAGGGCAAACCCGACAGACGCTCGCGCAAGGAACACTGGCTGCGGGAAAATTGGCCACAATTGAGCCGGTGGAATCGGTCGGGTTGTTACCCGGTGATTTGATTTCGTTGCTTATCGGCAGCCGAGGCGATGCTGGCTGCGACTTGACGGCGGTAAATCTCACGCTCACCACTTCCGGAGTTCAGCCTCAAACTTGGAATCTCGCCGATGAGGTCTCAGCTACTATGCTCGCTGGGAATCCCCACGCCGATCGTTTTGGCCACGCTGGAGTCTGGCACTTTTACACGGAACCGGAGAATCTGATCGGCACGCCACAGCGGATCATTCCCGCGCGCTCGTTGCTGGCGAAATGGCAATCCGCGGGGGATTCCACCGATAAGGGACTCCTCGCGCAGGAGATTCAAAATTTGCTCCTCTCTGGCCCGCCGACTCGGGCAAGCGCGGTTGCCGCCGCAGACAAGACCGTTTCGCCTGTGATCAAGGAAGCTGAAGCTGCTCAGTTTACCTTGTATCAAGAATTAGCGGCGTTTGGCGGACCGTTATTTTCTCAACGTCTCGTTGCGGATCAGTCGCAGGGGAACAACGACACGAAGCCAGTGGCTGAGTTTGGCCTTGATCCGGCGCAGTTCGGTCAGGGTTTTCATGATGGCGCGAAGATCGATGCGACGAGTTTGGTCGTGTCGGCACCTGCCGTGATTGAGATTCGGCTCCCGGCTGAATTGATCGCGGGCAGTGAATTTGTGGCCAGTGGCACCCTCGACGCGAAAGCGGGGGCGGAGGGCAGCGTGCAACTTCAAGTTCTCACGACGAAACCCGACTACGTGGCGGGTCGCTTGGCCAGCGCAGTGCTAGAAAATAATCCGAACGGACTGTGGACCGCGGGCACGCGTAAGCCGCTGTATTCGTCGCCGTTTGTAGTCCGAGAAAATAGCGCGACACGGTCGCGCTACGCGGACGGATTCAACGCGTTTAGAGAGTTTTTCCCAGCCGCGCTGTGTTATCAAAAAATTGTGCCGATTGATGAAGTAGTGACGCTCACGCTCTTTCACCGCGAAGACGAGCCGCTCAAGCGTCTGATGTTAGATGAAGCGCAGAGTGCGCACCTTGATCGCCTCTGGGCGGATTTGCATTACGTGAGTCAGGATGCGCTTTTGTTGGTCGATGTGTTTGAGCAACTCTGGCAGTACGCGACGCAAGATGCGGACCCGAAGGCTTTCGAGCCGTTGCGTAAGCCGATCAATGATCGTGCGGCGGCGTTTCGGCGTATGCTGAGCGAAAGTGAACCGCGCCACGTGGAGGCGCTCGTGGGTTGGGCCGAGCGAGCTTATCGTCGTCCGCTGACGTCCGCTGAAGCGGAGGCTTTGCGCGAGCTGTATCGAACCTTACGCGCTAAAGAACTGCCGCATGCGGAAGCAGTGCGACTAGTCTTGGCGCGAGTGTTGGTCTCACCGCATTTTCTTTACCGTGGAGAGACGCCAGGGCCGGCGCTGGCGCAGGTGCCTTTGAGTGATCGAGAGTTGGCCACGCGGTTGAGTTATTTCATGACCTCGTCGCTGCCGGATGACGTGTTGCTCGGCGTGGCGGCGGCTGGTCAGTTGCGTGAACCCGATGTTTTAGCGGCGCAGGCGCGACGGTTAATGAAGGATGAACGCGTGCGGCGCATGGCGATCGAGTTCGCCTGTCAGTGGCTGCATATCCGAGATTTTGATACGCTGGACGAGAAAAGTGATCGGCACTTCCCGAGCTTTGTTGGTCTGCGTGGTGCGATGTATGAAGAATCTATTCGTTTTTTCACTGATCTCTTTCAAGGCGATCGCTCGGTACTTTCAATTTTGGACGCCGATCATACGTTTCTCAACGAAGCGCTAGCGCAACATTACGGAATTCCCGATGTGAAAGGCGAGGCGTGGCGCCGCGTCGAGGGAGTGAAAGCGTTTTCACGCGGCGGGATTTTGGGGCAGGCGACAACTTTGGCGAAGATGTCGGGTGCTTCGCGCACGAGTCCAATCCTGCGGGGTAATTGGATCGCCGAATTTATCTTGGGCGAAAAATTGCCGCGGCCGCCCAAGGATGTGCCGCAATTGCCGCAGGATGAGTCGACGGAAACGCTGACGGTGCGTGAGCTCACCGAAAAACATACTTCGGATCCTCGCTGCGCGAGCTGCCACGCCAAGATCGATGCCTTTGGTTTTTCACTGGAGCACTTCGACGCGATCGGGCGCTGGCGTGAGCGCGATCTCGGCGGGCGGGCG
>CAJAFD010000537.1 GCA_903938935.1 uncultured Opitutia bacterium | reverse complement strand
TGCTGCAATATTACGCGCCCGTCGGCGGGGCGTTGCCGGAAAATTCGCAGGCCAACACGCGCGGGCTGCGGCATTTCGCGCTGCGCGTGGACGACATCGCGGTGATGACGGCGAAACTCCGCGCGGTCGGCGTCGAGGTGTGGGGCGAGCCGACGCGCGTGCCGGGCGGCGTGGTGAAATTCGACACCGGTGCGGGCGGGAAGACGCTCGTCTATTTCCTCGATCCCGACGGCGTCATCGTCGAGCTGGCGGAGTATCGTTGAGCGCCGCGCCGCGGCCTGGCGTCGCGGGGCGCGGTGCGGCCGACGGAAAACAGGTTTAACTTTCCCAACGGCCGTAGATGCCGCAGGGCAGAACCTTGCCGTCGCGCTGGATCGGGAGGCCGACTTCGCCGGCGGTGATGTGGCCGCCGCGGCCGGACATGAGTTCGGCGAGGAGGTTGGCGACGACCGTCGGCGAGAGGCGCGCAGTGTAGGCGTTGATCAGGAAAAAAAGCGGCGTGGGCGTGAGCAACGCGCGGCACTCGGTGAGGAGTGGCCAGAGGTGTTCTTCGAGTTTCCACATTTCGCCGGTGGCGCCGCGGCCGTAGGTGGGCGGGTCCATGATGATGGCGTCGTAGAATTTGCCGCGCTTCTGTTCGCGGCGGACGAATTTGAGGCAGTCGTCGGCGATGTAGCGGATGGGTGCGTCGACGAGGCCGCTGAGGACGGCGTTTTCTTTGCACCATTTGACCATGCCCTCGGCGGCGTCGATGTGGGTGACGCTCGCGCCGGCTTTGGCGGCCGCACACGTGGCGGCCCCGGTGTAGCCGAAGAGATTGAGGACGTTGACGGGGCGGCCGGCGGCGCGGGCGGTTTTGATTTTGGCGGAAAACCACTCCCAGTTGACGGCTTGCTCGGGAAAAAGCCCGGTGTGCTTGAACGACGTCGGGTGAATTTTAAACGTCAGCCCGAGCGAATCGTAGGCGAGCTTCCAATGATCGGGGAGGGATTTGCGGTACTCCCATTTGCCGCCGCCTTGTTCGCTGCGGTGGTAGAAGCCGTCCCAGTTTTCCCATTTGGCGCCGGGGGTCGTGCCGTGGCGGGGCCAGATGATCTGGGGATCGGGGCGGACGAGGTTGTAGGCGCCCCAACGCTCTTGTTTGAGGCCGTCGCCGCAGTCGAGAAGTTGGTAGTCGCGCCAGCGGTCGGCGACGATGAGGGAAGGGCGTTGGACGGAGGCGGACATGCGTGGAGTGAGCGCGAGGCAAAGCGCGACGGGCGGCAGTGTCGAGCCGCGTCGCAGGCGGCGGGGGATTTAGCGCGAACGAGCGCGACGAGCCGCGCGGTCAAAACTCCAGCGCAGCCACGGCGCGAGGATGCCGCCGAACCACGCCAAGGCCGTCACGGGCAAACCGGGTGTGATCGAAAAACGCCCGCGCGCGACGCCGTCGAGCGTCACGCGCGCGATCGCTTCCGCTGTCCAGAGCCCGCCGCCCGCGGTTACGGCTTTCGTCTCGGCGGGCTTGGTGCGGTTTTCTTCGGCGAGTTGCGGCGTGTCGGTATCGGGCGGGTAAACGATGCTCACGCGTACGCCGGTGTCGGCGAGTTCCGCGCGCAGCGACTCGGCGAGACCGCGCAGCGCAAACTTCGACGGCGCGTACGCCGTGTAGCCGAAAAATCCGTGCAACCCCGCACCTGAAGATACGAGCACGACGGCGCCGTGTCGGCGGGCGCGCATCGCGGGGACGACGGCCTTTAGGGCGTAAACCGCACCGAAATAATTCACCGCCATGGTGCGCTCGAAGACGTCGACGGGAATACTTTCAAAATAGCCGGGCTGCGCGATGCCGGCCGAGGCGATGAGCACATCGACGGGACCGAGAGCGAGCGCCGCGGCCGCGAAGGCGGGGTTGATCTCGTTTTCTTGGGCCACATCAGCCGAAGCCGTGAACACCGCGGCGCCGGGGGTCGCGGCGCGCAGGGCGGTGGCAGCAGCGGCGAGTTTGGCCGGATCGCGGGCGACCAGGCTCACGCGGGCGCCCGCCGCCACGGCGCGCTGCGCGAGCGCGAGGCCGATACCGCTCGAGCCGCCGGTGATGAGCACGTGTTGATCGCGGAGTTGCACGGAATGAAGCGAAGCGGAAAATACGCGCAGGGCGAGTCCTAGGTGTGGCTCGCGAAACCGTGGTCGCTGGCGACTGGTTTGCCCCGACCCGCTCAAAAACGGCGTATCGCGGAAAAAACAGGGTGCGCTGGGCGCTGGCTTCGCTCATGCTAATGAAACTACGTCATGTCTTCTGCCGCCAACCCTGCCACGCCAACCTCGCCGCTGTTTAACTGGCTCGATACGCGGGCGGCGGGCGTGTTGCTGCATCCC
>CAJAFD010000536.1 GCA_903938935.1 uncultured Opitutia bacterium | reverse complement strand
GCGATCTGATCGATGAGGCGGTTGGCGGCGAGGGGGGCGTCGATGATGTAGCCTTCGGGGGCGTGCGCCGGCAGCTGCGCCGCAGTGAGCGTGGGTAATTCACACTGCGTCAACGTATGGTCCGATAAACTGACGCCGAGTTCGCGCCACGCGCCGTCGCGCCCGATGAAGCGATGAAAGGGTTGGGCGTCGAAAAGTTCGTTAGAAAAAATCACGCATGAGCCGCTCAACGTGATGGGTGCTCCGAGTTGAACCGTGCGGGCGCTCGCGAAGGGATGCGCCACGTGGTCGAGGATGCCGGCGGGAGATTCGGCGCCGAGTTCGACGAAGTGGTAGTCCTTGGGATCACGTGCGCCGAGAAGTTCGACGCAGGCGGCAACAATGAGTTCGCCAAAAACAGGGCCACTTGTGCTCGCAGTAAAAAAATCCGTCCCCGGTGCGTAGCCGACGCGAGGTTGAGGGCGGGCGTAGTAGCCGAGCGCGGGATCGTAGAGGGCCAGCTGCATGAACTGCGCAAATGTCATGGCGCCACTCGCATCAGCGTGCGCACGAAAGAGCCGCGCGAACGCGGGCGAGACGGACGAAGACGTTGGTGTGGTGGACGAACCCATTTACAAAGCGAGACGGATGCGCACTCTCGCCGGTATGTTCAAACGCATTCTCACGCTCGCCTTTGGGGTGATCTTGGGCGTCGGGCTCGCGCTCGGCGGCCTGAAGCTCGCGGCGGCGTGGAGCATTTGGCCGAATCGCGAGCTGGATCGGGCCTCGGCGCGCGTGCGCGAGGTGCTGGCGCTGGTGAACGAAAACTACGTCGAGGCCAAAGCGGCGAATTACGCGGATTTGGCGACGGCGGCGTTGCACGGGGTGGCCGATTCGCTCGATCCGCACTCAGAATTTCTCGAGGCGAAGGATAACGAACAATTTGAAGAGGAGTTGACCGGCCAATTCGGCGGCATCGGCATTCAAGTCGAGTCGCGCGGTGGGCGCATCGTCGTCATCGCGCCGATCGCGGGTACGCCGAGCGAGCGCGCGGGCATTCGTCGCGGCGATGAGATCGCGAGCATCGATGGGAAGAATCTCGAGCGCGGCACGCAGATCGACGACGTGGTGCGTCGTCTGCGCGGCAAGCCGCAGACTTCGGTGGCGCTCAGTTTGAACCGCGCGGGTCAGGCGCAACCCATCGCGCTCGTGCTCGTGCGCGAGTTGATCAAAACCGAGAGCGTGCGCGGTGCGCAGATTATGGGCGACGGCGTGGGCTACATCCAGATCACGGAATTTGCCGAAAGCACGGGTGACCAATTCGCCAAGGCACTTGAGGGGCTTTTGAAACAGGGGATTCACAGTCTGGTCATCGACCTGCGTAATAATCCCGGCGGCTTGCTCGACGCGGCGGTCGAAGTCGCAGAATTGTTTTTCAAAAAAGGCGACATCGTCGTCTACACGCAGGGCCGCAAGCCGGGCGACCGAGAGGATTTTCGCTCGGAAATCGACGGACCGCCGCTGGATTTACCGTTGGCGGTGTTGATCAATTCCGGCAGCGCGAGCGCGGCGGAAGTCGTGACGGGTGCGTTCAAAGATACGGGCAAGGCCGTCGTCGTCGGCGAGCGTTCTTTTGGCAAAGGCTCGGTCCAGTCGATCTTTCAACTCAAGAACGGCGAAGGCCTCCGGCTGACCACGGCGCGTTATTACACGCCGAGCGGCATCAGCTTGCATGAAAAGGGCATCAGTCCGCACATCGAAGTGGTGGCGACGCCGGAGGAAGACACGCAGTTGAGCCTACAGCGCATGCGGCCCGAGCGGGATAATCCGGCGGAGTTTAAAGAACGTTTTGGTTTCACGCCCATCGAGGATCGGCAATTGCAGGCGGCACTCGATGTGTTGCAAGGGGTGCGCGTGCTGGCGGAGCGGAGTGGGCCGAATGCGGGCGGGGGCACGCGTTGATTTTTTTAAGTCGAACATGATTCTTGCGCTCGAAAGTTCCTGTGATGAATCGGCGGTGGCGCTGTTTGATCCCGCGCGCGGTTTGGCGGGCGAGTGGGTGCACAGTCAGATCGCGTTGCACCAAGCGCATGGTGGCGTCGTGCCAGATATGGCGACGCGGGAGCATTTGCGGCAATTCGCGCCGTTGATCGCGCTGGCGCGGGCGAAGCCGGAGTTTACGGCGGTCTCGGAAATCGCGGTGACGCATGGGCCGGGGTTGGCGGCGTGTCTGGCGATCGGCGGGGCGGCGGCCAAGGCCTTGGCACTCGCGCTGCGCGTGCCGATCGTCGGCGTGAATCATCTGCGCGCGCATGCGTGGTCGCCGTTTATCGCGGTGCACGCGGAGGCGCCGGGAGATTTTGCAGAGCGGATGAAGGCGTACCTGCCGCATCTCGGGCTGATCGTTTCCGGAGGAAACACGTTGCTGTTTACGATCGATGAGGCGCGTCAATTTACGGTATTGGCTCGCCGGCTGGATAGGCTTAGAAACAGATGTCGTTAGTAAAGCGGTAGCTCGAGGTTTTAAGGCAACTGTTTCAAATAACGCAGAGTCAACTACTGAAGAAATCCCAGAACAAAATTGGC
>CAJAFD010000535.1 GCA_903938935.1 uncultured Opitutia bacterium | reverse complement strand
GCCTTGCGGCCTTGAATGGTGCGGGCTACTTCGCGCACCTTTTTAGGTGACATGCGCGCGTAGCGTGTGAGGGCTTGGACTTCCATGGTGGGTTGAGGAGGATTCCGAATTTGGATCGGCGATAGTAGCGGGGCGTGAGCCCTACCCTACCCTTTGGGTTGGTTTGCGAATTAAGATTTGAGAACTTTGACGGCGACGTGGTCGCCGGCGCGGATGGTTTGATGAGGCTGGAGGCCGACGATGAGGGCGGCAGCAGCTTGGGGGCGAAGATCAACAAGAACGAGCTCGCCGACCGCGATGTTGCCGCGGGTCACGCGACAGATCATCCCGGAGCGCAAGCCCGCGTTGTAACCCGAATCCAAGAGGATCAAGTCCGCCGAGCGTGCGGCCTGCGTCGAGACGACCACGACCGCGCTCGGTGTCTGCGCGGCGGCGACCCGTGTTGCGGACAACACGAGCGCAGCAAGGGCGCAACCGGCGATGAAGTGGGAGTGAAGACGCATGGTCGGCGGAGGCCTTAGATTTCCTTGCGGGTCATACCACCGTGGCCCTTGAACACGCGGGTGAGCGCGAATTCGCCGAGCTTGTGGCCGACCATATTTTCGGTGACGTAAACGGCGGTGAAAACCTTGCCGTTGTGAACGCTGAACGTGTGGCCGATAAAATCGGGCGTAATCGTCGAGCGGCGGGACCAGGTCTGGATGGGCTTCTTAGCGCCGGATTTGACGGCCTTCTCGATTTTCTCGAGCAGGTGGTAATCGACAAAGAAACCTTTTTTGATGGAGCGTGCCATGGTGCGAAGGAGGTAGGGTTACTTACTTCCGACCACGTGGCTTGCGGCCGTTGTGGTGGACAATGATCATGCTGTTGGACTGCTTGGAGCGGCGGCGCGTTGGGAAACCCTTCGCGAGCT
Source organism: uncultured Opitutia bacterium (assembly GCA_903938935.1). Classification (GTDB taxonomy): domain Bacteria; phylum Verrucomicrobiota; class Verrucomicrobiia; order Opitutales; family Opitutaceae; genus Tous-C4FEB. Next base: position 5,921 of record CAJAFD010000535.1, on the reverse strand, counting down.
GGCCCCACGGGGAGACGAGCTGTTGACGGCCACCACCACCCTTGGACTTACCCTGACCACCACCGTTGGGGTGGTCGACCGGGTTCATCGCCATACCGCGGACATGCGGACGGCGGCCGAGCCAACGGCTACGACCGGCCTTGCCGAGAGATTGTTTATTATGGTCACCATTGCCGACTTCGCCGATGGTGGCGCGGCACTTGGCGTTGACCACCCGGAGTTCGCCGGAAGGCATCTTGAGCTGCGCGACGCCATTTTCGACGGCGACGAGTTCAAGAGCGGTGCCAGCGGAGCGAGCGATCTTCGCGCCACGGGTGGGCACGAGTTCGACGCAGTGGAGCAACGTGGAAGGCGGGATCAGCTCGAGGGGAAAGTTGTTACCAACATTGAAATCGTTGGTCGTGGCTTTGTTCGAGGCGAAGATCGTGTCGCCGACTTTGAGGCCGTTGGGCGCCAAAATGTAGCGCTTCTCGCCATTGGTGTAGGCGATCAGGGCGATGTTCGAGGTGCGATTGGGATCGTACTCGAGCGCCTGCACGCGGGCGGGCATGTCGAGGATATCACGCTTGAAGTCGATGATGCGGTAGAGCTGTTTATGACCGCCGCCGCGATGGCGGGAGGTGACGCGACCGTAAACGTTACGGCCGCCAGTCTTGTGCATCGGCTCGGTGAGGCCGCGCACGGGGCGCTCTTTGGAGAGACCTTCGCGCTTGTTCAGCGAGGTGAAACGGCCGGCGGGCGTGAGAGGGCGGAATGAGTGAATTGCCATGGTGGTGGTTCCGTTGGGGAGTTCGTGGTTTAGACGAGCTCGATCTTATCGCCGGCTTTGAGGGTCACGATCGCCTTCTTGAAGTCGGAGGTGACGCTGGGCTGGCCTTGGCGGCTCTTTTTGTTTTTGCCGCGGTAGTTTTGCACGTTCACGCGACGCACGGTGACCTTGAAGGTCTCTTCAACTGCGAGAGCGATGGCGTGTTTGTTGGCGTTCGGGAAAACCTCGAACGTGTATTGACCGAGCTCAGCGGATTGCTTGTTGGCTTTTTCCGAGAGCAAAACGGTTTTGAGGACGTTGTGGGCGTTCATCAGTTTTTACCTCCGTTGATGCGAGCGATGATGGTCTCAAGCGCCTTGGTGCTAACGATAATTTTCTTGTATTTCGCGAGATCGACCGGGTTGAGCTTGGCGGCTTCCTGGAGATAAACGCGGTCGATATTGCGAGCGGCGCGAGCCGTGCCGAGGGCGAACGGGGCGTCGACGAGGAGCACCTTGCCGGCGGGCGCGATGCGGCCGACGATTTGGTTAACACCCTTGGTCTTGCCGGTCTCGGCGATGAATTTCTCGATCACGGCGATTTCGCCGGCCACAGCGCGGTCAAAAAGGGCGCGGCTGAAAGCGAGCGCTTTGACCTTGGCGTTGATCTTCTTGGAGTAGTCGCGGGGCTTGGGGCCGAACACGACACCACCACCGACCCACAAGGGCGAGCGGATAGAACCGGCACGAGCACGACCGGTGCCCTTTTGGCGCCAGGGCTTTTTGCCGCCGCCGCGCACTTCGCCACGAGTCTTCGTGGAGTGGGTGCCTTGGCGGTTGTTGGCGTTGATCGCGACGATAACTTCCTTCAGGGCTTGGATACCCTTGTCGCCTTCGAAGGTGGGCAGACCGGCGAAATCTTGTTCGCGACTGGTCGTGCCATCAGAACTGAAAACAGTGAGTTTCATGTTGGTAGCTCCGGGTTACTTGGCGGCTTTGGGTTGGCCCTTGATGGCAGAGCGAACGATCACGTCGTCGCCGTTGGCACCAGGGATGGCGCCCTTCACAAGGATGAGGTTCTGCTCGGCGATGATTTTCACCACGCGCAGGTTTTGCACGGTGCGAGCATCGGTACCCATGTGACCGGGCATGGCTTGGTTCTTCCAGACGCGACCAGGAGTCTGGCGCATACCGATAGAGCCAATGCGGCGATGGAACATCGAACCGTGCGAGGCGGGACCGCCAGCCACACGGAAACGTTTCACGACGCCTTGGAAGCCTTTGCCCTTGGTGACGCCACTGACGTCCACGAGCTGACCTTCGGTGAAGGTCGCTACGGTGACGATGTCGCCAACTTTGAGCGTGGGGGCAGCCGAAGAGCGAACTTCGCTGAGCAACCGCGGCGCGATATCAAGTCCGGCCTTTTTGGCGTGACCTTGTTCACCGGCGGCGGTGTTTTTGGGCTTCTTGGAAGAGAAGCCGATTTGGACAGCGTTATAACCGTCTTTTTCAACGGTTTTAACTTGGACCACTGGGCAGGGTCCGGCTTCAACGACGGTGACGGGGACTAAGACGTTTTGAGCGTCGTAGACCTGCGTCATCCCGAGTTTTTTGCCTAGGAGCGAGGAGATCATGGGCTAAGCGGTAGGTGGAAAGGTTTTCCGTTTAAACGGACCTACTTAAGCGAGGGACCTAGAGGTGCCAGTAAAGGCACATAGGCAACTGCTGACTGTAGAGTGATTGAGTCTGGGTGTTAGACGTTAATGGTGATGTCGACGCCGGAAGGCAGATTGAGCTTCTTGAGCTCGTCGACCGTTTGGGCCGTGGGCTCAATGATATCAATCAGGCGCTTATGCGTGCGGGTCTCGAACTGCTCCATCGACTTCTTGTCCACGTGGGGCGAGCGATTGACGGAGAGTTTTTCGATGCGCGTGGGCAGCGGAATGGGGCCGGAGACACGGGCGCCGGAGCGTTTGGCGGTCTCGACGATGTCCTGAGCTGATTGATCGATCACTCGATAATCGAAGCCCTGGAGTTTGATGCGAATGCGTTGGCCTTTCATGGCGTAAAAGAACGGATAAGTTTAGCTGCGGGCCGGGCCCTTGGCGTTGGTTTCGACAATCTTGGCAAGGAGAGAATTTGGCACCTGTTCAAAGTGCGAAGGCGTGATGCCTGCACTGGCGCGACCCTTGGAGAGGGAGCGAATATCGGTGACGTAACCGAAGAGCAACTCGAGCGGAACGTGCGCGGCGATGATGCACGCGCCGGCTTTGTTTTCCATACCTTGGATCTGACCACGACGACGGTTGATGTCGCCCATGAGATCGCCTTGGTATTCTTCTGGAGTGGTGACTTCGACTCCCATGATGGGCTCGAGCAAGATGGGGTTAGCCTTCTTCATCGCGTCCTTAAACGCGAAGATGCCGGCCATCTTGAAGGCCAATTCCGAAGAGTCGACCTCGTGGAAGGAACCGTCAACGATACGGATGATAACATCGACGACCGGGAAACCGGCGACAACACCGTTGTTACTGCCTTCGCGGATACCGTCAGTCGCGGGCTTGATGAATTCCTTCGGGATCGAACCACCGACGGTCTCATTGAGAATCTCGACGCCCTTACCTTTTTCGTTGGGCTCGAGCTTGATGACGACGTGGCCGTACTGACCCTTGCCGCCAGATTGACGGATGAATTTACCTTCGCCATCAGCCGATTTGGCGATGGTTTCACGATACGCGATCTGGGGCTTACCGGTGGTAGCCTCGACCTTGAACTCGCGCTTCATGCGATCGATGATGATTTCGAGATGGAGTTCGCCCATACCGGCGAGAATGGTCTGACCGGTATCTTGGTCGGTCTTGACGCGCAGGGTCGGATCTTCCGCCACCAAGCGCTGGAGGGCGACACCGAGTTTCTCTTGGTCGGCCTTGGAGTTTGGCTCGATGGACATCGAGATAACCGGCTCCGGGAAGGAAGGTGGCTCAAGGCGGATATCGAAATCCTCGTCGCACAAAGTATCGCCCGTGATGACGTCTTTGACACCGACGACGGCACAGATGTCGCCCGCATAAGCGACTTCAATTTCTTCACGTTCGATGGCACGCATCAAAACGAGACGCGAAACGCGCTCCGTACGACGGGTGCGAGGATTGTAAAGCGCCATGCCGCGAGGCAATTGGCCAGTGTAGACGCGGAAAAATACGAGACGACCGACAAAAGGATCGTTCCAGAGCTTGAAAGCGAGGCCGGCAAGCTTGGCCTTATCGTTAACAACCGCCTCAACTTGATTGCCATCGCTATCCTGACCCTGCATCGGCGGTACGTCGATGGGGCTCGGGAGGTAATTGACAACGCAATCAAGGAGGCGCTGCACGCCCTTTTTCTTGAAAGCTGAACCGGGGAACACGCCAGTGAACTGGAGGGAAATGGTCGCTTTGCGCACGGCGAGCATGAGCTCGTCGACACTGATGGCCTCGCCATTGAGGTATTTCTCAGCGAGAACGTCATCGAAATCAGAAACCGCCTCAATCAACTTGTCGCGGTATTCCTTCGCCTGAGCCTTCATGGCATCAGGGATTTCCATCGTGGTGGGCTTCATCCCGAGCGGATCGCTGGGATTCTCATCGAACGAATAAGCTACGTTCTGCACCAAATCCACGAGACCCGTGAAGTTTTCTTCAGCGCCGATGGGCAAATACAGAGCGTGGGCGTTTGCCTTCAGCTTGTTGCGGATATCGTCGATGCAACGGAAGAAATTCGCGCCGACGCGGTCCATCTTGTTGATGAACGCGATGCGAGGCACGCGGTACTTGTTGGCCTGACGCCAAACGGTTTCGGACTGGGGCTGTACGCCAGAAACGGCGTCGAACACGGCAACGGCGCCATCGAGCACGCGCAGGGAGCGCTCCACCTCGGCCGTGAAATCCACGTGTCCGGGAGTGTCAATGATGTTGATGCGCTGCTTGATGCCCTTCCAGGGGCCCCAAGAAGCATTCCAAGCACAGGAGATAGCAGCGGCGGTGATCGTGATACCACGTTCGCGCTCTTGTTCCATCCAGTCGGTGACGGTGGTGCCTTCATGCACTTCACCCATCTTATGCACCGCGCCCGAGTAGAAAAGAATACGCTCGGTCGTGGTGGTCTTGCCCGCATCGATGTGCGCGGCAATGCCGATGTTACGCGTCCACTCGAGAGGGAACGGGCGGTCTTTAGAGTTTACCGGGGAGACTTTCGCCTTATCGGTAACGATCGTGATGACGGGAGGAACGGCAGACATGGACGAGGTCCTAAATTATGATTACCAGCGGAGGTGAGCGAAGGCACGGTTGGCTTGCGCCATCTTGTGCGTGTCTTCCTTCTTTTTAACAACCGAACCGGTGTTGTTGTAAGCGTCGATGATTTCGGCGGCGAGGGCATCCTTCATCGGGAGGCCTTTGCGCGAACCGGCGGCGTCAACGATCCAACGCAGCGCGAGGCTTTCCTGGCGCTCAAAAGAGATTTCGATCGGAACCTGGTAAGTCGCACCACCGACGCGGCGGCTCTTCACTTCGAGGCGAGGACGGGCGTTTTCAAGCGCACCGAGCATCAAATCAACCGGATCACCCTTTTCGAGCTTCTCGGAGACTTTTTCAAACGCACCGTAGACGATGCGTTGGGCAAGGTTCTTCTTGCCGCTCTTCATGATGACATTGACGAGGTGAGCGACCAGCGGGCTGTTATAGCGCGCATCGGGCTCAACGTGACGTTTTTCTGCTCTGTGACGACGTGACATGGTGCAAATTCTCCTCGGGTAAAATTATTTCTTAACAGCCTTCGGACGCTTCACGCCGTACTTAGAACGGCTGCGACGACGCTTCTCTACGCCCGTGGCGTCGAGGGTGCCGCGCACGATGTGATAACGCACACCGGGCAAATCCTTCACACGACCACCACGCACGAGCACAATCGAGTGCTCCTGGAGATTGTGGCCTTCATCGGGGATGTAGGAGATGACTTCGTTGCCGTTGGTGAGACGCACTTTCGCGACCTTACGGATGGCGGAATTGGGCTTCTTGGGAGTGCGGGTCATGACCTGCACGCAGACTCCGCGGCGAAACGGGTTACCGTCCAAAGCTGGAGACTTTGATTTGATTCGCACTGCGCGGCGGCCTTTGCGCACGAGTTGATTGATGGTC
>CAJAFD010000534.1 GCA_903938935.1 uncultured Opitutia bacterium | reverse complement strand
GCGCTCGACCATGCTCGCGAGTCGATCGGCCGCCGCCGCACCGATGAGTTCCGGGCGTTCGTCGATGCCGGCGATCTGCGCGGCGCGGGTGGGTAAGCGGCTGGTGCACACGAAGCGCACAGGGCCACGGAGCTGCGCTGGGGGCGTCACCTCGAAGTTTGGCCTCTAGAAGGCCGCGATGACCGCAGCACGCGGGAACACGATCGCACGCAGACGCCGACGATTTTAGGCGCGGAGCAGATCACTTGGCTCGAGCGCACGCTCGCGGCGTCCGATGCGACCTTTCGCATCGTGATCACGCCGACGCCGATGGTCGGCCCGGATCGGGCCTCAAAGGATGATAATTATTCGAACACGGGTTACGCGGTCGAAGGTTCCAAAATCCGCGAGCTCCTCGCGCGGCACAAAAACCTCACCGTGATCACGGGTGATCGGCATTGGCAGTACGTGTCGCGTGATGCTGTGACGGGCATCGAAGAGTGGAGCGTGGGGGCCGCGACCAACGCGCACGCCGGCGGCTGGGACGAAAAAACCCCGCGCCCCGCGCATCGTTTCCTGCGCACCGGCTTTGGCGGTTTTCTGTCGGGCGAGGTGCGGCCGAGTGGAAAAGGCGTGAGGCTGTCGCTGCGACTCCACGATACTGCGGGAACTATTTTGTTTAGTGCCGATAATCTGAGCCCTCGCTGAAGGTTTCGCCTCGACACAGTTTTTGTGGGCTGAACTCTTTGTCATAACCCCACCCCAAATCTCTAGCGCGATGCGGCGTCCTAGCGTCCGCTGCGTTTACCCTACTATGAAAATTACTGCATCGACTCCTGCCGTGCGCCCGACCCTGCACGTCTTATGGTTAGTACTCCTGTTGCCCGCGGTGGTTTATGGGCAGGCGGTCTCGACGGTTCTGCCAAAGAAGGAAATCGAGGAAAAAAAGATTCCGAGCGATGCGGTGGTGCTCACGCCGTTTGAGGTGAGCACGGATAAGGACAACGGCTTTGCTGCCGCCGGTTCGCTGGCAGGCGGTCGCCTCGCCAGTGAACTGCGCGACACGCCGGTCGCTTATTCGGTGATCACCCGCGAGTTCATCGATGCGCTCGGCATCACCGATCTCCAGGCCGCGGCCGAATGGGCGACAAGCAGCACGCTCAACGTCGACAACGGACAGCAGAATTTTTTTAACTCGCCGGTCAATTTTACGATCCGCGGTGTGAGTTCGGGCCGTGGGCAGAGGAATTTTTTCCCGCAAACCAACAACGGCGACAGTTTCAACCTTGAGCGCTACGACTTCGGTCGTGGGCCAAACTCGATCCTTTTCGGCAACGGCTCGCTCGGCGGCATCAGCTCCTCGACCACCAAGCGCGCGCAGACGAACCGCGATTTCCAAACCGTGCAGCTGAGCGTTGGCTCGTGGCAAAACTACCGCGCTACGTTTGATGTGAACCGCCGCCTGAATCCGAAGTTCGCCGTCCGCGCCGCCGGCGTCTGGGGCGACAGCGACGGTTGGCGGCTCAAAGATTTCGATCGGCGCAAAGCCGCGTTTCTGACCACGACGCTCAAGCCGTTCTCCGGCACCGAAATTCGGATCGAGGGCGAGTATGGCGTCAATTCACGTCAATCGGGCTTCACGACGCTCGACGATCGTTTTTCCGGCTGGGACGGACGGACGGTCTTTAACGCACCCGCCGCCGCTACCACGCTCCCGACCAACGCCAACGCTCTCGGGATTGGGCGCCGTGGGGCCAACTATTTCGTTTACGACCACTTTGGTGCGTCGAAGGCGATCATCAACTACCAGAATGACCCCATCACCCTGCCGGGCGGCAACAGCACAACCACGCCCATCGGCGGTTTTGTGCAGGGATCGTTACCGGCCTTCAACAGCGCCGGCGCGACGTTGTTGCACGCGGTCAATATCCCGAGCAACCGCTTCGACATCGCCATCGCCAATTCGTTTTTTCGGCCGCTCTCGGAGGAATTCACGATCTCGCCCGATGCACCCATTCTCCAACAGCGTTTCAAGGACCTGCAGATCACGCTCAACCAGCGTCTCGGCAATTTCTACTTCGAGGTCGCCGGCGATGTGAACCGCGGAAACTCGTTCGTTAACGGTGAGCAAAACCGCGGTAGCAATAACACCTACATCGACATCAACCGCGTCACACCCGACGGACGCGCCAATCCCAACTTCCTTCAACCCTACACGGACGGTCAGTTCGCGCGTAGTTTTCGCACGGTGGATTTTAAGAATCTGCGTGGCGCCGCCGCCTACGTGCTCGACACTAAGTGGGGTAATTTTGCGTTCAATACCCTGGGAGGCATCAACGAGAATACCAGCGTCAGCACCTTTCGTTACCTGAGCGTGGCCCAAGGCGCCGACCAGCGCATCTGGGGTTTTCTCTCGTCCCCGGCGACGCAGAACGTGCGTATCCGCCGTTACTTTAACCAGAGCAGCCGGCCGATCCCCGATCTTGCCCTTGGCACGATCGGTTACATCGACCCCAACACCGGGACCAATACGACCATCCAACCCAAGTGGGTGATCGATATTTCCCGGCGCGACACCGAGGCGATTAACGTCTCGGACTTCAAATACATCCTAGGCTCGATCAACGCGAAGTTCTTCAAGAACCGCCTCATCGTGCTCGGGGCCGTGCGTTACGATTCCTTTGATTTCAGCACCCGCCAGCAACTCGACAAAGGTGATTATCCCCTCAACTGGAATGGCAATTATCGCATTCTCCGGCCGGCGGCCCCCGCCGACTATGCCGGTCTCACCTATCGCCAACGCGACGCCGCCGGCAACCCGATCGGCCCCGCTCAAGAGGCCGACATTCGCCCCCGCATCGCGCCCAACGGCGACCGTGACCCGCGCTACGCGAGCGACCGTTTCAAGGATGACTTCAATCCTCCCCCGGTTAAGGGCGGCCAGATCACGCGCTCGGTCGGTTCGGTGCTCCATCTCACAAATTGGCTCAACCCTTCGATCAACTTTGCCGAGACCTTCAATCCCCCTGGCAGCATCGTGCGCATCGACGGCCGCCAGCTTGAGCCCACCGTCTCAAAGGGCACGGACTACGGTCTGCGCATGGAACTCTTCCAAAACCGGCTGAACCTGAATTTCACCTATTACCAAACGGAAGAAATCAACGGCGCGATCCCGCAGGACGGCCCGAATTTTTTTAACGCGCTCTACAACTCCAATGTCGTCGGCGATCTCAGCCCGGTGGGAGGAAACATCCGCGGCGCCGGTCTGTTGCCCGCACAATACCGCGACATCCGCACGCGCTCGGGCGACGGTCTCGAGTTCGAGTTGGTTTATAATCCGAACAAAGCGTTTCGCCTGACGGGTAGCCTGAGCTTTCCGAAAGTCTACGAGTCGAATCTCTACCCCGATGTGAAAGCCTACATCGATAAGAACGCCGGTCTCTTTCGCCAAATCGCGACCGATGCCGGCGTGCTCATCAGCTCCACCAACGTGGCCAGCGTGGACCTCTCGATCCCTATCAATCAACGCTCGCCCGACGCAACCAACGCGACCAACGCCTACAACAACATCGTCGCGTTCCGCCAAAACATCGTGGACGGCAAACGGGCCAGCCAAGATCAGCCGGTCATGAACATTTTCGCCGACTACACGCTGCAGGCGACGAAGCTCAAAGGGCTCCGTCTCGGCGCCGGCGTGCGCTGGCGGGACAAGCAGATCATCGGGTCGCGCGGCTCCGATACGATTGTCGATCCGTCAAATCCCCTGCGGGCGATCGATAATCCCAACGTCGATGCCTACACCCCGGTCTACACGCCCGAGGATTATTATATCGTGACCTCCACGATGAGCTACACCTGGCGCTTAAAAAACCGTCGTGAATTGCAGGCGAATCTCGTCATTAACAATCTCCTCAATGATCGCGGCCCTCAATATTCCTCAATTGCGCAGACGGCGTCAGCGCTGCGCCCCTTGGGCGGCGATTATCGATCACCGGCGCGTGAAACGGTTCCGATCTCCTTCGCCCTTAAACAACCGATCAGCTATAACTTTCAACTCACGTTGAAACTCTGATCACAGAGCATTTAATCGGAGGCTAAACGCCTCGCGCGTCAGCGCTCCGATCTATTTCGCGTCCGCTTCGAGGGTGACGCCCTTGAGCGGATGGAAATCGAGGAGGTTGCCGTACCAGCCTTTGACGCTGGTTAAACGGAGGTTGTTGCGGCTGTAAAAATAGATCGGGGCGAGCGGACATTCCTCGGCGAGAATCGCCTCGCAGCGCTGAAAATAGGCGTAGCGCTGCGCGGGATCGGCGGTGGTTTTGGCGGCGTTGAGCAAGCGATCGTATTCGGCGTTTTTCCAGCCGGTCTGATTGTTGCCGCTGTCGCTCGCCATGATGTCGAGAAATGTACTCGGGTCGAGGTAGTCGCCGATCCAAGCGTAGCGCGCGATGTCGTAGTTGAGCGAGCGCATCGACGTCGCCCAGACTTTGCTCTCTTGATTATAAACGCCGACCTCGATGCCGAGGCCCTTGCGCCACATCTGCTGGATCGCCTCGGCGATGAGGCGATGGCCTTCGTTGGTGTTGATGAGAACTTCCACTTTCGGAAAACCGGCGCCGCCAGGAAAACCGGCCTCGGCGAGAAGTTTTTGCGCCGCGGCTAAGTCGTAAGGCACTTGGGCTTGAGCGGTGAAACCCGCGATACCTGGCGGACTAAAATGGCCGGCGGCGACCTGATAGCCGCGGCTCACGTCGCGCACGATTTGCTCGCGATTGATGGCCATCGCCAACGCCCGCCGCACGCGCACGTCGTTGAACGGTGGGCGCGTGACGTTGAAACGATAGGCATAGGTGCCGAGAAACAGCTCGGGATGAAACAGCTCGGGATGCTCTTTGCGATAAACGGCGATTTTCGAGATCGGGATCGTGTTGGTGACGTGGAGTTGGCCGGAGCGAAACGTGCGTTCCTCGGCGTCTTCACTTTCGATGGGGTAAAAGAAGACTTCGTTGAGCTTCACCGCCGCGCGGTCCCAGTACGTCGCGCTCTTGGTGCCGCGCACGTATTGGTTGGGTTTCCACTCGGTGAGTGTGAAATAGCCGTTGCCGACGAGATTGCCCGGGCGCGTCCAAGCGGTACCGCGCTGGTCCCACGCGCCGAATTTCTCAATCGTCGCGCGGTGGAGCGGATACCACGACGTGTGACAGAGCATCGAAGGCAAGTACGGCACGGGATGCGCCAGCGTGAGGACGAGCGTGTGGGCATCGGCGGCGCGCGCCCCGATGAGAGCGGGGTCGTTGATTTTTCCGGTGTTGAAGGCTTCGCCGTTTTTTAGCGCGTAAAGCATGTACGTGTATTCGGCGCCGAGCTTCGGTGAGAGCATGCGCTGAAAGGCGAAAACAAAATCGCCCGCGGTGACCGGATCGCCGTTGGACCATTTTGCGTTGGGCCGCAGGTGGAAGGTCCACGTGAGATTATCCGCTGCGACTTCCCAGCGCTCGGCGACGGCGGGGACGGGCTGGCTGGTTTTCGGATCGTATTGGGTGAGGCCCTCGAAAAACGCCATGACCACGGCCGCGCTGTTCTGGCTGTCGGGGATGTGCGGATCGAGATCGTTGGGTTCGCCGAGGTTGCCGATGTGGATCGATTGCGTGCGGTTACCTGCGTCGACCTTCGTCTCACGCTTGCCACAAGCGGTCAGACTGAGCAGCGCAAACCCGAGGATGGCGGAACGGAAAAAAGTTTTCATGGAGTAGGGAAGGAGCGTGGAGCGGCAGAAGCAAAGGGAGAGAAAGCGGCTTGCCAGCGCGAGTCTTGGCTTCAAAGCACGAGGCCCATCCAAGACCACCCCATGACGAATTTTATCGGTATCGATATCGGCGGCACCAAGTGCGCTGTGAGCATCCCCGACGGTCCGACTCGCGTGCGTGAAGTGGCGCGTTGGGCGACGACGGATGTTCAGGCAACGCTCACGCGGATTTACGCCGAGGTGGCCAAACTGCAGCCGACGCCTGCGACCGTGTTGGGCGTGTCGTGCGGTGGACCGCTCGATGCGACGCAAGGTTTGATTTTGTCGCCCCCCAATCTCCCCGGTTGGGATCGCATCGCGATTTGCGCGGAGTTGACGGCGCGCTTTGGGTGCCGGGCGTTTTTGATGAACGACGCCAACGCCTGCGCGCTCGCCGAGTGGCAGTTTGGCGCCGGGCGCGGGTGTCGGAATATGGTTTTCCTCACGATGGGCACGGGCATGGGCTCCGGCCTGATTCTCGATGGTCGTCTGTTTGAAGGCACCAACGGCAACGCCGGTGAAGTCGGTCATCTGCGTCTCGCGCCGGATGGACCGCTCGGTTATAACAAAAAAGGCTCGTTCGAAGGCTTCTGCTCCGGCGGTGGCATCGCGCAACTCGCGCGGCGGCGCGTGGCGAGTTTTTCTGGGAAAAGCGTGTTGCAGTCCGTGCCGCCAGCAGAACTCACTGCGCGCCTCGTCGGTGAAGCCGCCGCGGCGGGCGATGCGCTCGCGCTCGAGCTGTGGCGCGACGTCGGTGAAAAATTGGGCGAAGCGCTCGCGTTGCTCGTCGATGTGCTCAACCCGGAGCGTTTTGTGATCGGGAGCATTTACGCGCGTTGCGAGCGCTTCATCGCGCCGGCGATGCAGGCGGCGCTGCAACGCGAGGCTTTGCCGCAAAGCGCGCAGGTCTGCACTGTGGTTCCTGCGGTGCTCGGTGATGAAATCGGTAGTTACGCTGCCGTCGCCATCGCGCGGTATCACGCCGGGGTTTGATTATTCCGTAAAATTTCCAGTGCGGCCGTATTTTTGGCCATGACAGGGCCGCGGCCTGACTTACTTTGCTCGTGACCGAGGCGCAGCTGGTTGCGCGTCGGCTACAGAGCACCACCCCATGCCTACCTCGCGCCGCGCTTTTCTGCAATCGACCACCTTGTTCGCCGCCGCGTTGCCGCTGGTGCGACTAAATGTTGCCGGCGCCGAGTCGCCGGTGGGCCGCACCGCCAAGGCAGCCGCGCGCGTCGCCGGCCGTGGATTGCTTTTTGATGCGGCGGATTTACCGCGCATCCGCGCCAACGCCGGCGATCCACGTTTCGCGGAGTTTTGGCAAACCCAGTTGCAGGCCGATGTGAAGGCCGACACGGATTTTCTCGAAAACAAGCTTCGGTTGAACAACCACGTGATCGACCTGTTGCGTGCCCAGCGGATTCTCGAGCGCGCGGCGTTTATTTATGTGGTGAACCGCGATCCGGCTCAGCTCACGCTCGCGAAACTCGCGATGAAGCGCATGGTGGATTATCCGGAATGGGACAGTTTCACCGAGGGCGGCCGGCAAATTCTCGGGATGCAACGTGCCACCGAAGGCACCGTGGCGTTGCTCATGGCGCTCGATTGGCTCGGCGACGACGTGACCGCGAGTGAACGCGAGGCCGTCGAGCAAGCCGTGTTGGCCAAGGGCGTGCCGGCGTGTCGCGCCGCCGTTTACGGGATGAAGTATCCCGACCGTGTCCAAGGCTGGGGCTGGAATCCGCGCAGCCAGGTCGATGAATTGCGCCATATCGATCTGAAGCGTTGGCCGCTCATTCTCAACTCCACCAATCTCAAAATCATTCCCACCGCGTCGCTGGGGATAGCGGCATGTTATTTTCTTGGTCGGCGGCCCGAGGCCGAGGGTTGGCTCGAACTCGCTCGCTCGAGCGCGAAGGCCTTTTCTACGATGTACGGCAGCGACGGTTGCTACGACGAGGGCGTGAGCTATTGGGGCTACACGACGCTTTATATGGCGCTGTTTGCCGAGGTGTTGTGGCGCACGCAGGGCATCGATGACCGGCAGTTGATCAACTACCCAGGCTCGGTGCGCTACGCGCTGATGATGACGATGCCCACGATCGACGATCACCGCAAAGTCACGGACTTCACCCACGTCAAAGGCTACACGATGCCGATGGTGAAACCGGCGTTTGACATCGTGAATCACGGCGACGCCAACGGCGCCGTCGATGTCTCCGTCGCGGCGTGGATCGCGCGTACGCAGGGCGACGCGGTCGCGCAGTTCGTCGCGCGCGACATCGGTGAAGCGAAGTCGATATTTGGCCTCGTCTGGTACGATTCGGCGGCGAAAGCAGTGGCGCCCGAGGCGGCGTTGCTCGATCATCGCATGGCCAACGACATCGTCGTCTCGCGCACGGGCTGGCAGGCGCAGGATAACGTGCTCGCATTGCGCAGCGGCGGCCCCGGCAACCACGAACATGCCGACCGCAACAGCGTCATTTTCAAAGCCTACGGCGAACGCCTCTTGCACGATCCGTTCCGCGCCGCCTACGTGACCACCAATCCGCGTTGGCTGCTTCGCCAGACTGAGGCGCACACCGCCGTGCTCATCAACGGCCAGGGTCATCAATATCACGACGGCAGCGAGGGCACGAACGCTTCGTGGGCCGTCGCCACCGTGTCCGATTACCGCACCGGCGCTGGTTGGATGAGTGTCACCAGTGACGCGACCGACGCCTATCAACTCGTGAACCCCGACGTCGCCCGCGTGCAACGCACGTTGGTGTTTCTCAAGCCCGACATCGTCGTGTTCCTCGACCGCGTCGTGCTGACAAAAAATCCCGCCACCGTGCAGGTGCGTTTTCAGGTTAATCACGAGGATTACGCCGCCAAGGTCTCCGCCACCGGAGACACTTTCCGCATTGAGCGTCCTCACGCGTCGCTGCTCGCCCGCAGCGCGCCGGCTACCGGCCGCGTCGTACGGGTTGATCGACTTAAACTCGAAGAGAAAGACGGCATTTATCCGTTTGCGGAGATCGCGGACGCGCCTGCGCTGGATCATGAAATCCTCACCGTGTGTTCCGCGCGACCGACCGGCTCCGAGCACGGTGCGCTTGCGATCGAACGCACCGCCGGCTTCTGGCGCGTGAGCGGCACTCATGCGGGCCAAAAAATTCAAATCACGCTCACCGCTGCCAGCGTCGGCGCACCGGTGATCACGGTTTAAAATTTAAATTACCATGTCCACGCGTCGCTCCTTCCTCAAAACCGCCACTGCTCTCGCCGGTGTCTGCGCGCTCAATCGGGCGAATTCCGTCGTGGCGGCAACGCCGGTCCCAGCGGCGGCGCCCGCACCGATGAGCGGTTTATTTTTTGACCGCGCGGATATACCGCACATCCGCGCGAATCTGGAACTGCCGCGTTTCGCGACGTTGCGCGCCAAACTTTTTGGCCGTGATCTCGCCGCCGAAGAGCGGTTTTTGCGCGACGAGATCAAGCTCACCGATCACATCATGGATCAAGCCAAGGCGCGCGGTATTCTTGAGCACGCCGCTTTGGTCTTTGCGCTCACGGGTGAAAAACGCGAACTCGCACTCGCGCGCCTGGCGATTCAACGGCTGAGCGCGTACGCGGCGTGGGATTATTTTCTCGAGGGCGGCACGCAGGTCATCGGCTTGCAACGTGCGCCGGAGACGACCATCGCGTTTTGCCTCGCGCTCGACTGGCTGGGCGCGGAGTTGAGTGCCGCCGAGCGCGCCGCGATGGAAGAACAAATCGCGACCAAAGGAGCCCCTGCGTGTTTTCTCTCGCTCTACGGCATGAAGTACCCGGATCGCGTGCGCGGTTGGTCGATGGACCCGGCGGAAAACTTTCCCGGCAAAATGGACCTCTCGCGTTGGCCGCTGATTCTCAACGCCACCAATCTCAAAATCATCCCCACCTGCGCGCTCGGGCTCGCGGCGATTTGTCTGCAAGGCCGTCACCCCGATGCGGCGCGTTGGCTCGAATTGGCGCAACAGAGTGCGCAGTCGTTTGCGACGATGTACGGCAGCGACGGCAGTTTCGATGAAGGCGCGGGCTATTGGGGTTACACGACGTTGCACCTGATTTTGTTCGCCGAGGCGCAATACCGCCGACTGGGGATCGATCAGCGCAGCCTGATCAATTACCGCGGCACCGTGCGTTATGCGCTCAGTCTCGCGATGCCCACGGCAGGCGCGGTTTACGTGAATGCGAAGGAGAAAAAGGAATACACCGCGGTGCCGAAGGGCGAAATCGATCCGGCCAAGGGCTTGGTGAATTTCGGCGATTCGGGAACCGCGATCGACACGTCCATCGCTTCGTGGGTCGGCCGCGTTCACGCGGATCCGTTGTCGGATCAGGTGGCGCGCACGATCGGGAGTTTGGAATTGTGGCCGGCCGCCGTGTGGTTCCGGCCCGATGCCGCGCTCGCTGCACCGGGGCCGGAATTGTTGGACGTAAATCTGACCAATGGCCTGGTGATTTCGCGCACGGGCTGGGCGGTCGCAGACAGCGTGGTGGCGTTGCGCAGCGGTGGTCCGGCTAATCACGAACACGCGGACCGCAACAGCGTCATCTTCAAAGCCTATGGAGAACGTCTCTTTCACGATCCGTTCAAGGCTGCGTATATTCCCAATCATCCGCGCTGGTTGCTCCGCCAGACCGAAGCTCACTCCGCGCTGCTGATCGGCGGCAAGGGTCATCACTATCACGACGGTCACGAAGGCACGAACGCATCTTGGGCGTGGGCGCACGTGCGCGATTTTCGCACGGGGCCGAGCTGGATGAGCGTCACCAGCGACGCGACCGAGGCGTATCAACTCGTGTTGCCGCAGGTGCGCCGCGTTGTGCGCACGCTTGTTTTCTTGAAACCCGATGTGCTGATCGTGCTCGACCGCGTGAACCTCGCCGGAGCCCCGCTGCCGGTGCAGGCGCGGTTTCAGGTGTTCAACGACGACGAGCAAGGTCGGGTCGTGGCGAGTGATCGCTCGTTTACGACGCAACGGCCGGGCGCGCGACTCACCGCGACCGCCAGCGGAGTAGGCGCCATCACGGTGCGCGCGGGTAAATTGGACTTGCCCGAGGCCGAGGGGCTTCATCCCTTCGGCGAAGTCGAAAGTGCATCCGCGCTCGACCATGAATTCATCACCGTCAGCACCGCCGCGCCGACCGGTTCTTCGCCGAGTGCGCTGGTAGCGGAGCGCACCTCAAACGGCTGGCGCGTCAGCGGCACGCACTTGGGCCGCGCAATCAAAATGACCCTCATCTCCACGGCTGAGGTGCCCGTGCTTACCTTTTAAAATTTAAACGCGATGCTTCACCTGAATATCGTCAACGCCTACGACTACGCGCTCATCGCGCTGTATTTTGGGATCGTGATTTTTGTCGGCTGGTACTCAGCGCGCAAAAATCAAAACACGGACGATTACTTCAAGGGCGGAGGTAAAATTCCGTGGTTTCTCGCGGGTGTTTCCAACTGGGTTTCGGGTTTCTCGGCCTTCATGTTCGTCGCGGCAGCCGGCTTTACTTATAAAAACGGCATCGGGGCGGCCTTGATTTTTACCTCGGCCGCCTGGGCTTATCTCATCGGTGCTTGGTATTTTCGCGGGACGTTGGCGGCGCGCGCGGATCAACTCGCCGCTAGAATTTCTCACGCGGCGCTTTTCACCGTCGACGACTTATTTTTACACGGTGACGGCGATTGTGCCCCAGATCATCG
>CAJAFD010000533.1 GCA_903938935.1 uncultured Opitutia bacterium | reverse complement strand
GCGGCGACCTCGATCTCGTGTTGGAACGTGTGGCCGGCGAGCGTGGCGTGGTTGGTCTCGATGTTGAACTTAAAATATTTTTCGAGGCCGTAGGTGCGCAGGAAAGCGATGCCACTGGCGACGTCGAAATCGTATTGGTGTTTGGTGGGCTCCTTCGGCTTGGGCTCGATGAGAAATTGACCCTTAAAGCCGATGCTCTTCGCGTAATCGACGGCCATGTGGAGAAACGCGGCGAGGTGGTCCTGCTCGCGTTTGAGGTTCGTATTGAGCAGCGTCTCGTAGCCTTCGCGACCGCCCCAGAAAACGTAGTTTTCGCCGCCGAGTTCTTGGGTGGCGTCGATAGCTTTTTTTACCTGCGCGGCAGCGTAAGCGAAGACGTGGGCGTCGGGGTTGGTTGAGGCGCCGCACATGTAGCGCGGGTTGGAGAAGAGATTGGCCGTGCCCCAAAGCAGTTTCACGCCGGTGGCTTTTTGGAGGGACTTTGCGTGGGCGACGATGGCGTCGAGGTTCTTGTTGGACTGAGCGAGTGTCGCACCTTCCGGGGCGATGTCGCGGTCGTGGAAACAATAAAACGGTGCGCGGATTTTTTGGAAAAACTCAAAGGCTGCGTCCATGCGGACCTTGGCGACGGATACGGGATCTTTACCTTTTTCCCAAGGCCGAACGATGGTGCCTGGACCAAACGGATCCGAGCCCGTGCCGCGGAACGCGTGCCAGTAGGCGACCGAGAAACGCAGGTGTTGCTCCATGGTCTTGCCGTCGACGATCTCGGTGGGGTTGTAATGGCGGAAGGCAAGGGCATTGGCGCTGCCGGGGCCTTCGTAGGCGATGGGCTTGATAGTGGGAAAGTGCGCAGGGGATTTTTTCATGAGGAATGGGTTTTAATCAGTGGGTGAATTCTCCGGCGGGCGCGAGACGACAGGTGTGTAAGAATCCATATATAAATTTTGATTTTTAACGGCATAGGTTTCAGGCTCGAATCCACCTTGGGTCGGCAAGACTCAGCTCCACGCATGAAACCGCCCAAAAAAGTCGCGTTGTTGATCGAGACCTCGAATCGGTACGGGCGCGATCTGTTGTATGGGGTGCGGGATTGGATGCGCGAAGGCGAACGTTGGGCGATTCGTTTTACCGAACAAGGCCGCGGTGCGCCCTTGCCGACGTGGCTCAAGGATTGGCAAGGCGACGGCATCATCGCGCGCGTGGATTCGCCGCAAATCGCGGCGGCGTTGCGGAGAACTCGCCTGCCGGTGATCGACGTAAGCGCGGAGCGATTCAGCTCGGAGTTTTCGCGCGTGAGTATCGACAACGCGGCCGTGGCGCGACTCGCGGCCGAGCACTTGGAGGGAAAGGGTTTTGCGGAGTTGGCGTACTGCGGAGACCGACGGTTTCTGTGGTCGCGGCAGCGCGGGGCGGAGTTTAAGCGCGGAGTCGCCGCGAAAGGCCGGCGCTGTGTCGATTTCGTCGAGCAAGCGGTGGGTGGTCGGCCAGGCTCCGACGCGGAGATTCGGGCGATTGCGCGCTGGTTAAAAGCCCTCCCGAAACCGGTGGCGGTTTTTGCGTGTTATGATGGCCGCGCGTTGCAAGTGCTCGAAGCGTGTCAGTTGCTCGGTTTAAATGTGCCCGAGCAAGTCGCGGTGCTCGGCGTAGACAACGATGAACTCGTGTGCGAACTAGCGAATCCGCCGCTCAGCAGCGTGCAACCGAATGCGCGACGCTCCGGCTATGAAGCGGCGGCGTTGCTCGCGCGGTTGATGCGCGGTGAGAAGAAATCGGTGGCGCCGACGCATCAGGTGCAGCCCGTCCGCGTGGTGGAGCGGCAATCGACGGATGTCGTGGCCGTGGCCGATGCGAAAGTAGCCGCGGCGTTAAAATTTATCAGGCAACACGCGTGTGCGGGAGTGGACGTGGGTGATGTGTTGCGGGCGGTGCCGATGTCGCGGACGCGTTTGGAAGAAAAATTCAAGGCCTTGCTTGGACAGTCGCCGCACCGCCAGATCGTGCAACAGCGCATCGCACGGGCGAAGCATCTGCTCGCGGAGAGCAAGGTCGCCATCAGTGAGGTCGCGGAGCAGGCCGGTTTCGACAACGCGAGTTATCTGTGCGTCGCGTTTCGCCGTGAGACGGGGCTGAGTCCATTTGCGTATCGGGCGAAGCACGGGGCGGGAAAGTCAGCTTAGCGTTGAGCGCGCAGCCTTGCCTTGGCGCGCGTTTCTTGGCTCGGTGAGTGCATGCGTATCCCCTCGCTCCTTGCTCTTGCTCTCATGACCTCTGTTGTCTCCGCCGCTCCCGCGAATTGGAACTATCCTGCTGCGGAACCTGGTTCCGTGGTGGATAACTATCACGGTACGTCCGTCGCAGATCCATATCGGTGGTTGGAGGAACTCGATTCGCCGTCGACGCAGTCCTGGGTCGCAGCGCAAAACAAAATCACGGACAGCCTGCTCACGACGTTGCCTTGGCGCGCCAAGTTTAAGACCCGCCTCACCGAGCTCTGGAATTACCCGCGCATCGGTTTGCCTAAGAAAGAAGGCGGGCGCGTGTTTTATTCGCGCAACAGCGGCTTGCAGAATCAGGCCGTGTTTTACGTGCAAGATGCGACGGCGAACGAGCCCCGCGTGTTGATCGATCCCAACACGCTCGCCTCCGATGGCACTGTCGCCCTCACGGCCACGGCGGTTTCGCGCGACGGCAAATGGGTCGCTTACGGCACCGCTGCAGCGGGCTCAGATTGGAATGAGTTTCGCGTGCGCTCGGTTGAGACCGGCAAAGACACCGGCGATGTGATCAAATGGGTGAAATTTTCCGGCATCTCCTGGACCAACGACCATGCGGGTTTTTTCTACTCGCGTTACCCGGCACCTCAGATCGTCGAAGGCACAGGCAAGACCTTCAGCAAGCTCGAGCACCAACAGCTCTACTACCATCGCCTCGGCACGCCGCAGGAGCGCGACGTGCTCATCCACGCGGTGCCGGATCAGCCCCAGTGGTTTGTCGGCGGCGGCACGACCGAGGATGGACGTTGGCTCGAGATTTCGATTCGGCGTGGTTCTTCCTCGGAAAACCTACTGCGCGTAATCGATCTCGGCGATCCGCGAGCACCCAAGCTCGACGCTCCCGTACTCGCGCTGGCGGATAAATTTGAAGCGAAGTTCGACGTCATCGGCAGTGACGGCGCCTATCTTTTTGTGCTGACC
This sequence comes from uncultured Opitutia bacterium, assembly GCA_903938935.1. Lineage (GTDB taxonomy): Bacteria > Verrucomicrobiota > Verrucomicrobiia > Opitutales > Opitutaceae > Tous-C4FEB. The sequence continues at coordinate 3,637 of CAJAFD010000533.1, read as the reverse complement.
AACCTCGACGCCCCGCGCAATCGGTTGATCAAAATTGATCCGAAGGCGCCGGCGCGGTCGAATTGGCAGACGCTGATTCCCGAGAGCAAAGACGTGATCGAGTCCGTCGATCTCATCGGCGGAAAATTTGTCGTCCGCGTCATGCGCGATGCGAGCAGTCGCTTGCTCGTCTACGCGCGCGATGGACGCGCGCTGGGCGGGATTGATTTGCCCGGCATTGGCACGGTCGCGGGCGTGAGCGGACGCGACGAGGAGACGGAGCTGTTTTATAGTTTCTCCTCCTTCACGACGCCGACGACCAATTATCGCTACGACCTCAAGGCTGCCCAAGGCGGCGTGTTTCAAGCGCCGCAGGTCGCCTTCGATCCTGCGAACTACGAGACGAAACAGATCTTCTACGCCTCAAAAGACGGCACGAAGATCCCGATGTTTATCACGCACAAGAAAGGCCTGAAGCTCGACGGCACCGCGCCGACGCTGCTCTACGCGTATGGCGGTTTTAACATTTCCCTCACGCCGACCTTCTCGGTGGCCAATCTCGCGTGGCTGGAGCAAGGCGGGATTTACGCGCTGCCCAACCTGCGCGGCGGCGGCGAGTACGGCAAAGACTGGCACCAAGCCGGCACGAAAGAGCGCAAGCAAAACGTCTTCGACGACTACATCGCGGCTGCGGAGTGGCTCACGGCGAATCACTACACGTCGCCCGCGCACCTCGTGTTGAGCGGCGGTAGTAACGGCGGCCTGCTTGTCGCGGCGGTGATCAACCAGCGACCCGATCTCTGCCGCGTCGCGTGGCCGGCCGTCGGCGTCATGGATATGCTGCGCTTCCACAAATTCACCGTCGGTTTTGCTTGGACGAGTGACTACGGTTCCAGCGACACGCCGGAAGGTTTTCGTTACCTCTCGGCTTATTCGCCGTTGCACACGGTGAAAAAGGGCGGGCGTTATCCGGCGGTGTTGGTGACGACCGCGGATCATGACGACCGCGTGCATCCCGGCCACTCGTTTAAATACACTGCGGCGATGCAGGCGGGCGTCGCGCCCGACGCGGGCCCGGTGTTGGTGCGTATCGAGACGAAGGCCGGTCACGGCGCGGGCAAGCCCACGACTAAGATCATCGACGAGGCGGCGGACAAATTCGCCTTCGCGCTGCACTTTCTCGGGCTCGATCCCAAGTAACCATAGGCTTCGTCCAGCCGTCCGGCGTAAATGCCGGACGGTTCAACGCGCGGGCGGCGGACCGATGGGTGTGAGCTGGCTCCAGTCGAGTGGATCGACGTTGAACGCTGCGCCAAAGCCCGCGACGACGCGTCCGCTTTGCGGCCGCAGGCGGAAGAACTGGAAGTCGGGCAACGTCGCCAAGACGTCGATCGTTGCGCCAAATTTCTCGCGAAACGCAGCGACATATGCGCCGTGTTTTTCTCCGTCGCGCGCGACCGGTTCGGCGGCACAAGCGAAGGTCAATCGCGGGCGGGCGAAGGCGTTGCCGGCGGAAGTTTCGGCTGCGGTGAGCAGCACACTGGCGCGCGGGTTGACGCGGAGGTGGCGCGTATGCGCGGCCAGTCCGCTGACGTAGATGACGAATGCGCCGTCGCTATCGAGGAGCGCGGCGGCGACGGAGGCATCGGGCGTGCCGTCGGCTGTGGCGGTGCCGAGGACGATCGTCGCGAGGTGCGCGCGCAGCTCGGCGGTGAGAGCGCGGGCGCTCGCGAGGGCATCAGTCATGATTGGCTCAGACGAGGAGATCTTTGACGACTTTGCCGAAGACATCGGTGAGACGATAGCGGCGGCCTTGGAATTTGTACGTGAGACGCTCGTGATCGATGCCGAAGAGGTGCAAGATCGTCGCGTGCAAGTCGTGGACGTGCACCGGATCTTTGGCGACGTTGTAGCCGTACTCGTCGGTCTCGCCGTAGGAGATGCCCGGCTTCACGCCGCCACCCGCCATCCAGAGCGAGAAACAGCGCGGGTGATGGTCGCGCCCAAAGTTGTTCGCCGTCATGATGCCTTGGCAGTAATTGGTGCGGCCAAACTCACCGCCCCAGACGACGAGCGTGTCGTCGAGCATCCCGCGATTCTTGAGATCGGTGACGAGCGCGGCGGCGGCTTGGTCGGTTTGCAGGCACTCTTTTTTGATGCTGCCGGGCAACGCGCCGTGGTGGTCCCAATCTTGGTGATAGAGCTGGATGAACTTCACGCCGCGCTCGGCGAGCCGGCGGGCGAGGAGGCAATTGGCGGCGAACGAACCGGGCTTGCGGGCGTCGGGGCCGTAGGAGTCGACGACGTGCGCGGGTTCGTCTTTGAGGTCGGTGACTTCGGGCACGCTCGTCTGGAGGTTGAACGCCATCTCGTAATTGGAAATGCGCGTGGAGATTTCGGCGTCGGGCGTGCCGGCGAATTGGTGTTCGTGCAACTCGCGGAGCCGGTCGAGCGCGAGGCGGCGATTTTCGGGCGAGACGCCGGCGGGGTTGCCGAGATAGAGGACGGGATCAGCACCCGAGCGGAAGCGCACGCCTTGGTGCTTGGCGGGGAGAAAACCCGAGCCCCACAGGTGCGACATGAGCGGTTGGCCGCGTTTGTCTTTGGTGAGGAGAACGACGAAGGACGGTAGATTGTCGCTCGTGCTGCCGAGGCCGTAGTCGAGCCACGAGCCGAAGCTCGGGCGACCGGGAATCTGCGAGCCGGTTTGCATGAACGTCACGCCCGGGCCGTGGTTGATGGAATCGGTGTGCATCGAGCGCACCACGCAGAGGTCATCGGCGATCTTCGCGGTGTACGGGAGGAGGTCGCTGATCCACGCGCCGCTTTGGCCGTAACGAGAAAACTTAAACGGTGAGCCGGCGATCGGGATCGAGCTTTGGTTGCTCGACATGCCGGTGAGGCGTTGGCTGCCGCGCACGCTGTCGGGGAGTTGTTCGCCGTGGCGCTGGTTGAGCAGCGGCTTGTAATCGTACAGATCGAGCTGCGAGGGGCCGCCGGATTGAAACAGATAAATGATGCGCTTGGCCTTGGCGGCGAAGTGCGGGAGTCCGGGCAACGCGGGGCGACCAGGGAGCGGAGCCACCGCGGCCGGCGCAGCGGAGGCGTTGCGGCTGAGTAGATCGGCGAGGGCGATGCCGCCGAGACCAAGCGCCATGCGGTTGAGGCATTCGCGGCGACTCATCGCGAGCCACGGAGCTTGGCCGGTGCAGAGGGGCGGCGGGGTGGAAGGTTGGGACATGGCAGATCAGCGTTTCACGGCAAAGGCGTCGTGGTTCATGAGCGTGTTGACGACGGTGGCGAGGGCCGCGATCTCGGGCGCGGGCAGCTTGGGGTCGCGCGGGGTGTCGCCGAGCGCGAGATGTCTGTCGGCGTCGGCGGGATGCGCGCGGAACCAGGTGAGTTGTTCGTCGAAGAGGCGGCCAAGGATTTTCTGCTCGGCGGCATCGGCCGTGCGCAACGTCAGGCGGCGGAAGGCGGCGGCGACCAGGGCGTCGGGTTGGCCCGCGTGCGCGCGGTAAAGATTTTCCGCGAGGACGCGGGCGGCTTCGACGAATTGCGGACCGTTGAGCAACACGAGGGCTTGGAGGGCGGTGTTGGTGGTGTCGCGACGGGCGACGCAGACGACGCGCTTGGGCACGTCGAAGGCTTCGAGCAT
>CAJAFD010000532.1 GCA_903938935.1 uncultured Opitutia bacterium | reverse complement strand
GACCGTGCCTGGCGCGCCGAAATCAGTGTAGGCCCAAGCCGTGTCGGTCTCGACGGCGGGCGCGGCGACCGCGATGGCGGCGGATTGGGCGTAAGCGGCGGTCAGTTGGGCGGTGGCTGCGGCGGCGGGGATTTGGGCGTTGCCCGTGACGGAGACGTAGCGACCGGTATCAGGCCACGCCGCGCGGAGGCCCGCGAGACAGTCGGCGGGGGTGATTTTTTCGAGGGCGGGTTTGTAGAGCGCGAGGTCGGCGGCGGGGTGGGTGAAGACTTCGCGGTCGTTGAGGCTGGAGACGAGGCTGGAGGCGAGTTGGCCGGAGCGACGGGTGGGCGCGGTTTTGACGGCTTGCTCCAGGGAGTTGACGAAGGTCGCGGTGATCTCGCGCAGCTCAGCGGCGGAGAAACCATGGGCGAGGGCGCGGCGGAGTTCTTGATCGGCGACGCCGAGGGCGGCGGACCATTGATCGGCTTTGCAGGTAAGGTCGATCGAGGCCTCGCGTAATAAATCGTAACTCTCGTTTACACTCGAGCGGCCGGCGCTGAACGGGGCGTTTTCTTTTTTGGCGAGGATCGCGAGACGGCGGTTAATGATGGCCGTGGCGAGGCTGCGGGGGAGATCCGCGAGACGCTTGGCGGCGGTGTCAGGTGCGAAGGTATAGGGCGTGACGGCGGAGATGGAAACTTCCGTAGCGGGAGCTTCAGGTTCGCTGTGGTAGAACGCACGGATGCCCTTGAAAGATGGGATGTGACCGCGGTCCGGGGCGGGGCGCGCCGGACCGCGCGCCTTAAGATTCGCGAAGGTGGCGGTGATTTGTTGCTCAAGCGCGGCGACATCGAAATCGCCGACGGCTACGATCGTCGTGAGTTCGGGGCGATACCACGTGTTGTAAAAATCCACGAAGGCTTCGCGCGGGGCTTTTTCGATGACGGACACCAAGCCGATGGGCAGACGTTTGGGTAGCAAGGTGTCGGCGAGGACGTACTCGAACTGCGCGACAAGCGTGCGGAAGCCGACGGAATCACGCGTGCGTTTTTCGCTCAGAATGATGCCGCGCTCTTTGTCGATTTCGGTTGGATTGAGGAGTAAGCCGCCGGCGTAATCGGCAAACACGCGTAAGCCTTCGGCGAGCGTGGGTGCGTCGGTCTTGGGCAGCTCGAGCATGTAAACGGTCTGGTCGAACGAGGTGAAGGCGTTGGTGTCGCCGCCGAAGCTCATGCCCATGCGTTGGAAAAATTCGACGAGCGTGCCCGCGGCGTAGTGTTCGCTGCCGTTGAAAGCCATGTGTTCGAGGAAGTGGGCGACGCCGCGCTGGGCTTCGGTTTCGTTAAACGAGCCGGCTCCGATGTGGAGCCGAAGGGAGGCGCGATTTTTGGGCTCGTTGTTGTGGAGCAGCGCGTAGCGCACGCCGTTGGGCAACGTGCCGAAGCGAATCGCCGGATCGGGGCTGAGGTCGCTGCCGACGTGAGCAAAGGCGGCTAGTGGCGGTGTCGATGCGGTCGGGGCGTCCGGTGCGGACCGGAGCTGGGGCGCAAAAAGCCCAACACTCAAAATTAAAGCACAGGCGGCGAGGCGGGGAAAGATTACGTCGTTAAGGGGAGTGAAGGGGGAAAGGCGCATGGGTCGACGCTGTGGGTTTACGAAAGGGAAGGAAGGGGAAAATCATAAAAACAATACGGACGCGCCTCTAACTAATCTACGTAAACGAGAACAGCGGAGGTTGCGTAGCCTGAGCAAAAAGGGAGCGCGGGCTCGAACCTGCGCTTGCGCGGGGCGGTGGGTTTGGCTGAGTGCTTGGTGGTGCTCTGGATTTATCGAATCGTTTTCCCTTTGGCGTTGTGCCTCACGCTGCCCGCGTATTTGCGGCGGGCGTGGCGGCGGGGCGGCTTGCGCGAAAAATTCGGCGAGCGCTTGGGTGCACATCCTCGGCAACGGCGAGCGGGGCGGAGCGGACCGTTGATTTGGTTGCAGGCGGTGAGCGTGGGCGAAGTGCTCGCGATCGCGCCGTTGCTCGAACAACTGCATCGCGCGGGTGTTTTGATTTACCTCACGACGACGACGAGCACGGGCTACAAAATCGCCGCCGAGCGGTATGCGCCTTGGGTGGTTGGCGTGGGGTATTTTCCGGTTGATGCTTGGCCGATCGCGGCGCGCGCGTGGCGGCGGATTGATCCGGACATGGTGATTTTAACCGAGGGCGAGCGCTGGCCGGAACATCTCCAACAGGCGAAACGCCGTGGGGTGCCAGTGATCGCGATCAACGCGCGGCTGTCGGATCGGAGTTTTCGGCGTATGCAATGGTTTCGGCCGGCGGCGCGGCTCATGTTGGCCGGCGTGGATCGGTGGTTATGCGGGTCGTCGCAGGATGCGGCGCGCTTGCGCGATCTCGGCGTGGCAGATGCGGCCTTGGTGACGACGGGAAATCTAAAATTTGAAGTGGCTATCCCGCGCCTCGCGCCAGTGGAGTGGGACGCGTTGCGTCGCGAGTTGGGGTTGCCCGCGGGACTTGTTTTGCTCGGCTCTTCCACGTGGCCCGGCGAGGAAGCGGCGATGATCGAGGTGTTGAAGGCGACGCGGGCTCGTGGGCTCGGTGGCTCGCTGTTGCTAGTGCCGCGGCACGCGGAGCGGCGCGGAGAGATCGAGCGTTTACTCGTGAAGAGCGGGCTGCGGTTTCATTTTCGCTCGCAAGGGCAGGCTGCGGGTGAGGTCGATGTGAGCGTCGCCGACACGACGGGGGACTTGCGCCGACTCACGCAGGTGGCGGATTTGGTTTTCGTCGGGAAAAGCCTCCCGCCGCACACGGAAGGGCAGACTCCGCTCGAGGCGGCGGCGTTGGGGCGGGTGATTGTGCTCGGCTCGGGGATGAGCAACTTCCGCGTGATTGCCCGTGAACTCATCGAGGCCGGGGCGGCGGTGCGGGTCGATTCGGCGGAGGAATTGGTGTCGACGGCGCTAGGCGTGTTAACCGAGCCAGGCCGGCGAGAGCAACTCGCGCAGGCCGCGACGGCTTGGCATGCGCGCAATGCCGGCGCGGTGGCGCGCACCCTCGCGATTATCCAAGCGGAGCTTGCGCGTCGTCTCGTCGCTTAGTCGCGGACGCGCGGGTGGTGACGTAACTGATAAACGCCGTAAGCGACAGCCGCGACCCCGGTGCCAGTGGCCGGGATGAAAAGGGTAGCGTAGGCGAATTTTTCAAAAAAATATGCACCGACGATGCCGCCGCAGAGAAATCCGCTGATGATGATCAAACAGAGGCTGAGCCGGCGGGTGTTGACGGGGAGTCCGCGCAGGCGGTGGCCGATGAAAATACCTAAATCGGTAAACATGCCGGAGACGTGCGTGGTGCGCACGACCGAGCCGCTGTAAGTGGTGGCCATGGCGTTTTGCAGACCGCAAGCGCAGGAGGCAAAATAATCGCCGAGGTGGTTGTGGCGATTCAGCAGCGGCACGGCGAGGGCGAGGAGCGCGGATTCGAGCGCGAGGGCGAAGCCGTAGCTGTGTCCGAGTTTGAGGGTCGAGTCTTGAATGATGAATCCACTGAGAGCGGTGCCGGCGACGAAGGAAACGATCACGGCCAGCAAGTGCACTGCGTGGGTGCCTCGGGAGGTGCCGAGTGCGGCGCCGAGGAGCGAGGTCGTGCCTGTGAGATGCGTGATCGCTTGGTGCTCGAAACCGAGCAGGCCCACGACGTTCACGATGCCCGCAATAAAAGCCAGAGCCCAGGCCCCCGTCCAAACCCACCGTGGGAGTTGGTTGATCATGCCCACAAGGATATGCAGGCCGGCCGATATCGCGACTTGTTTTTACTCAGGTGGGAATGAGTTCAGATTCCGGCGCTTCCTCGCTGGGGAGTGGGTGGGTGCGCAAGAAGTCGGTGTAATGAATCAATTCAAAGCGCCCGTCGTGGTGTTCGACGATGGCGGTGAGCGACTCAACCCAGTCGCCGCTGTTGAGGTAATGGATGTCGCCGAGCATTTTATCGGCTGCGGTGTGGATGTGGCCGCACATGACGCCGAGGCAGTCGCGTGATTTGGCCAGCGCGGCGATGTGTTCCTCGAAATTGGAGACGTGGTTCACGGCGGATTTCACGCGAGCTTTGATGGCTTTGCTGAGCGACCAATATTCGAGGCCGCGCCACGCGCGCCAAAGGTTGTATGCGCGGTTCAATTTGAGCAGCGCGCGGTAGCCCCAATCGCCGAGGTGGGCGAGCCAGACGAAATTTTTCGTGACCGTGTCAAAGACGTCGCCGTGTAGTACGAGGTATCGGCCGCGCGGACCTTCGTGGATGTGCTCTTCGACAATCGTGAGGTTTTCAAAATCAAGCGGCAGGAACTGCGTGAGGATGTCGTCGTGATTGCCGCGGAGGTAGACGACTTGCGTGTCTTTTTTCTCGAGTTTTTTCAGTACGATGCGGATGAAGCGCGTGTGGGCTTTGGTCCAACTGCCCCCGCGCTGGAGTTGCCAGCCGTCGATGATGTCGCCGTTGAGGATGAGTTTTTCGCAGCGCACGTGACGGAGAAAATGGTTCACCTCGGCGGCTTTGCTTTCACTGGTGCCGAGGTGGACGTCGGAGAGGATAACGGTACGGACGCGGAGCTTGTTCATGGCAGTTGAAGAGCGAAACCTGAAGGGGCCTGATCTTCGACGCAGGCCTGAGCGCGTGAGGTGAGTGGTACGATGAGCCGCAAGCTTTGAGGGTGCACGCGGACTTCGAGGCGGGCGCCAGTCGCGTGCGTTTCCCCGTCTGTGTGGACGATGCCAGGGGCCGGCCGCTCGATGAGAAAACGGGAGCCACGGAAGCGCCGGACCGACGGGCTGTGATCGAGGTTGCCGAGAAAAAGTCGGGCGCCTAGTCCAGCGGCGCTGAGCAAACTGACGGGGCGGATGGCGATGAGATCGAGTTGGCCATCGTCGACGCGGGCGCCGGGGGCGATGAAGGCGCGGTTGCCGTATTGGTCGGAGTTGGCCACGGCGAGGAGCAGGATCTCGGTGGTCTCGGTGTGGCCGCCGAGGGTGAGGCGGCACGTCTCGCTCCGACGTTGGCGGAACGCGCTCCAAGCGGTGCGGGCGTAGGTGGGCAGACCGCGCGTGGTGAGGCGATTGAAGCGCTCGCTCACATCGGCATCTAGGCCGAAGCCCATGGCGTTGAAAAAAGGGCGGCCGTTGACGGAGCCGGTATCGATGGCGGCGATCCGGCCTGTGTCGTGCGCGGCGAGGCGCAAAGCCGCGAGCGGGGCGAGGGGGAGTCCGAGGTGAAGGGCGAGGCCGTTGCCCGAGCCGCAGGGAACGAGCGCGAGTGCGGCCGGCGTGTCGATGAGCGCTTGGGCGACCTCGTTCATGGTGCCGTCGCCGCCGATGGCGACGATGCGTTGGCAACCGGCTTGCACGCCGTCACGGGCGAGGACGGTGGCGTGACCTGGGCCTTCGGTCGGGTGAAGTTCGGCGTCGAGCGCTTGGCTGCGAATGAAGTCGCGCAACAACGGCAACAGCCGGGCGCTGCGCGCATGCCGGCCGGAGACGGGGTTGAGGATGAAACGGATTTTCATGGCAACGGGGCAAACGTCGGGGCGGCGGTTTTTTCGCGGGAGGTGCTGGCGGCGATGAGGTGTCGGGCGATCGCGATAGCTGCGTCGTTGCGCACGATGGGGGCGAGGGCGTTGCGCCATTGCAGCCAAACTGCGCCGCGGTCGGCGAAGGCTTGGCGCAGGCTCTGAATCACGGCGGCGGGGGTCGTCGCCAAGGCGCCGGCGCCGGTGCGGCGGAGAAGCTCGTAGTTGCCTTCCTCTTGGCCGGGGACGATTTGGTTTACAATCATCGGGCAACGCGCGGCGATGGCCTCTTGGGTGGTGGCACCGCCGGCTTTGCTGATCACGACATGATGCGTCATGAGCAGGTGCGGAATCTGGTCGGTCCAACCGAGGATATAAGCGGGCAGGGCGCGGCCGGCGGCGAGTCGGGTAAGCTCGGTTTGGAGCGCGGCGTCGCGGCCCACGGCGATGGTGATTTCCCACGACGTTTCGGCGAGTAGCAGGCGAGCGATTTCGGCGGCGTGATTCGTGCCGGAGTTGATGATGTAAAGAATCCGAGGGGCCGAGCTAGCGTTTGTGAGGTCGGGGGGTGCGAGCCGGCTGGCGTAATCGCTAAAAAATGCAGGAACAGGAAAACCGGTGACGTGCAGATCTTCGGGATCAACTCCCGCTGCCCGCATGACCTCAGCAGAATCGGGATTGGGGACAAACCAGCCGGCGGCGCCGGCGCGCCACCAGAGCGAGTTGATGCTGATCGAATCCGTGACGACGTTGAAATGCTGGGGGAGGCTGTGGCCTTCGTTTTGCAGGCGCGCGATGAGGAACGCGTAAACGGGATACGTGCTGCAAATGACGGCGGGTTTTTCCTCGGCGAGAATACGAGCGAGCAGGCGACGTTCGCGGCCGAGGAGCCAGAAACAGCGAGGCACGAGATTGGAGTGATCGATCCAAGCGTAGAGGCTGCTCCAGAGTCGCGGGGCGCCGTTGATGGTCGCGATGTAGGCGCGGCGACTGATTTGATTGAAGCGTGGGCGCGACAAGGCGAACAGATCGACCACCCGCGCCGTGCCTGGCCCGTAATTCGTGTCGCAAGCGGCGGCGAGCGCGCGGGCGGCGGCGTTGTGACCTTCGCCGTAGCCGGCGGTTAAAATGAGAATCCGAGCGGGCATGAAGGAGGGTTAAGGGGTAGACTTGGATTGTGGCTTAGCGCCGCGGGATTCGGCGATCACGGCGGCGAGATCAGCTTCGAAGCCGGCGATCACCGATGACCACGATTGCGGCTCGACGGTCGCGCGCGCGGCGATACGCAGGCGCTGGCGGAGGTTGGCGTCGCAAGCGAGCTGGACGGCGGCCGCGATGAGGGCCGCGGGTTGATCGCAGGGAACACTCAGACCGTTTTCGCCGGGTCGGATAAATTTTAAAGCCGCAGCGTAGTTGAAGCCGGCGACGGCGAGTCCGCTGGCCATGGCTTCGGTCAGGACATTACCAAAAGTCTCGGTGAGACTGGCGTGAATGTAGATATCGGCGGAGGCGTAGTAACGACCGATTTCCTCGCGCGAGAAAAAGCCTGCAAACCTGCACTCGGGGTGTTCGCGCATAAGCCGTGCTTTGAGCGGTCCATCGCCGGCGAGGACGAATCGGCAACGAGGATTCGCGGCGCGCATGGCGTCAAACGCGCGGAAAACGAGTTCGTAGTTTTTCTCGGCGGCCATCCGGCCGACGTGGAGCACCACCGGCGTGTCGTCCTCGGCGCCCCAGCTAGCGCGCAGTTCGCGCGAACGGCGCGAGGGATCGAATTGGCGGGTGTCGACCCCGCGCGAGAGAACGGCAAGATCGCGAAAGCCATACGTGGTGAGTTCGGCGCACAGCTCGGGAGTGGGGGCGAAGGTGCGTTGGGTGCGGTTGTGCACGTAACGGAGCCAGGCCAGCGTGAGGCGGTGAAACGCGCCGTACCCGTAGGAGCGCGTGTACGTGTGGAAATTGGTGTGAAAACTCGAGCTCACGGGCAGGCCAAGTTCGCGTGCGGCGGTGACGGCCGTAGCGCCGAGCGGGCCTTCCGTGGCGACGTGCACCAGATCGGGCGGGTCTTCGCGCCAAATTTTTTTCAGCGTGCGGCCCGCCGGTAGACCGAGCCGCAGCAGCGGGTAACCGGGAATCGGCAAGCCGGGTAAACTCATCACGCGGTAGGAAAGATCGCTCTCCGGCTGAGGAAGATCGTCGCGCCGGGGCCGATAAATCGTGAGGTCATGGCCGCGGGCGGAGAGCTCGCGCGCGATCACGCCAAAGGTCATCGCCACGCCGTTAACCTCCGGTGGAAACGTTTCGGTGACGAGGGCGAGTTTCACGTAAGTGGTTTAAATGTGATGCGCGGGTGAGAGTCGGACTGTTCGTACATTTAATCGCCCTGCGTGGCGAAATCATGGCGGTTGCGTTACGATTTAGCGAAAGTCGCGGTGCGCGCTTTGATCGTAATTCGTGGTTGCAGAGCGTCGGGGAGAATCTAGTTTTCGACACTTTCACGCGAATGCAGTCTCACGGCCCGAAGCGCGTCTACACACCGCACTCCCTCGAGTTTTGGTTTGGAAAACTCGAAAACGACTGGTCCGAGCGATTCAGCTCCACCCAGCTGGAGCTCGGTCGACAAATCTATCGGGACGGACAAGTGCGCGAGCTAGAGCTGACCGATCGTGACGCGATCGTGCATCGCCGCATCGATAAAAAAGATGAATACGCGGTGATCGAGTGGGGCGCGGATAATTTCTCCGTGCGTTCTTCGACGACGGACTTGGAAGTCGCCCATGCTTTGGCGGTGGCCGGTTTGCATGAGATCGAGGAACTCGTTGCCGACGAGATTTCGCCGTTACCCGAGGATTTACCACGAACTCCCTCGGGGGAGGCGCCGCGCGGGGGCTTCAACAGTGGCGCCGCGCCCGTCGCGACGACGGGATTTGTGCGGCCCGGTTCAACGCACGGTTCGTCCTCTTCGCCGACGCATGCTTTCGCCCCCGGCAATGGCCACCCGCCGGCGCGTCCACACGTCGTTCCGGCGGCGCGTTTGAACAGTCCTTCGCGGCCGTTGTTGCTCGTCTTTAAAACGCGCACCGCGGGTTTGCAATTTCAGGCGTTCTGGGTCGAAGCGGATAAAAAAACGCGTCACCCCGCCCTCGGGCCTGATGCGCATGCGAGTGGTTCGAGCCATGTCTCTTCGGGCGAGCGTGCCAAACTCATCGGATTGGCGGCGTATGCGCGCAAAGCCCACTTTCATTATCAACACGACACGGGCGCGTACCTGTTGGAGTCGTTGGTGGAGATTCCCAATTTCCTCAAAACCACGCTCGCGCCGTGGCGGCGGATGTTTGCGATCGAGCTAGATGACAAGGCGGCCAACCTGATCAAGGGCACGCGTGCGATCGAGATCGAGGCCGTGGCGGAACGCGCTACTGGTCCCTCGGGCGCCGGCGAACACGCGGCGCTTAACCTGCGTTGGATCTTCCGCGCGGGCGAGCGGATGCTGACCGACAGTGAAGTGAATTCTCTGCTCAAACGCGGGGGGCAGCCTGTGATTATCCCGAGTCTGGGCATCGTCTCGCTGCCGGCTGATCGCTGGGAATCTTATCAAAACTGGCAGAAAAATATCACCGAGACGCAAGGCACGCAGCCAGCGGCCGAAGGTGGCGGCATCTCGCCGTATTTGGTGTTTTCGTTGTTCAATGACGCCAAATTAAAACTCAGCCTTTCGACGGAGATGGAGGCATGGCGGCACCGGGTTTTGGCGCCGCCGGAAACGACGCCTGAGTTGCCCGAGCTGTTGCGGCCTTATCAACGGCGCGGCGTGGAGTGGATGCACCATCTGTGTGAAGTCGGTTGCCACGGTTTGCTCGCCGACGAGATGGGTTTGGGCAAGACGCTCCAAGTGCTCGCGTTGCTCGCGACGCGGCGCGTGCCGGATCGAGCGAGCTTGATCGTGTGCCCGGCGAGCGTGGTGCCGGTGTGGCGCGAAGAGATCGCGAAATTTTTCCCGGCATTGACGGTCGATGTGCTCAAGAGCGGTCACGATTTCACCAATCAACCCGCGGCGATGGTGTGGATCGCGAGTTACACGCAATTGCGGAAGCATCGCGCGTTGCTGCCGGCGCTGGAGTTTGGCTACACGGTGTTGGATGAGGGACAGTTCATTAAAAACCCCGATGCGAAGATCACGCAGACGTGTTTTGCGGTGCGCTCGCGGCATCGGATCGTGTTGACCGGCACACCGCTGGAAAATCGCCAGCTCGATTTGTGGAGTATTTTTCGTTTCTTGCTTCCGGGCTTACTCGGGTCGCGCGCGGCGTTTGAATCCTCGTTGGTGGCGGACCGCGAGGGCACGCTCGGTCGATTACGCGCGCAACTGGCGCCGTTTATCTTGAGGCGTACGAAAAATGAAGTGGCCAAGGAGCTCCCGCAGAAGGTCGAGATGGACCTCATCTGCCCGCTGACCGATGTGCAACGCACCGAGTACGCTCGGATCTGCGCTGAAGGCTTGGATCGACTGGGTGACGATGTCGGTTCGGCGATCCGTGAGAAATCGTTTGGTTTCCTCGCCTTGCTGACGCGGTTGCGGCAGACCTGTTGCGATCCTGACATGTTGCCTTGGATGGAGGCACCGCTGAGAGACTCTGGTAAAATTAATTTATTAATCGAGAAACTCGCCGAGATTGTAGGCAGCGGACACAAGGTTGTGATTTTCTCTCAGTTTGTGATGTTGCTGGACCGCGTGCGGATGGCACTCGCCGCGCAATTTCCGGATTTACCGCGCTACGAGTTGACGGGCATGACGCTGGACCGCCTGAAGCCCGTGCAACAATTTCAAGGTGCACAGGGTGCGGCGGCGATGTTGGTCTCGCTCAAGGCGGCGGGCACGGGCATCACCTTGCATGCGGCGGACTATGTTTTCCTGCTCGACCCATGGTGGAATCCTGCGGTCGAAGCACAGGCGGTCGATCGCGTGCACCGTATCGGGCAAACCAATACGGTTTTTGTCTATCGCATGGTAACCGCGGGCACGATCGAGGAACGCATCCAGGCATTGAAAGCTTCCAAGCGTGAT
>CAJAFD010000531.1 GCA_903938935.1 uncultured Opitutia bacterium | reverse complement strand
GCTGGAAGCTTCGCGCCGGCCAACGCGGCAAACGTTGGGAGGAAATCGCTCGAATCCACGAGGTCGGCGGAGACTTTACCCGCCGGCGTGACGCCGGGCCAACTGACGATCAGCGGCACACGGCCGCCACCGTCGAGCATCGAGCCCTTGGCCCCGGCAAGCGGTCGGCCGCCGATGGTGGCGCGATCGGCCCGGGGGTTGGCGGCGCCGTTGTCGCCGAAGAAGATCACGAGGGTTTTATCGCGCAGCTTCAGGCGGTCGAGCTCAGCCATCAATTTACCGACGAGTTTGTCCATGTAGACTACGTTATCAGCATAGTGGTCTTTGCTGTCGGGCGCGCTGTCGGGCGTGGGTAAGATATCACCGTGCGTGTGGGAGAGAGAATAATGAGCGTAGAACGGTCGGTCGCGGTGCTTCGTGATGAAGTCGATCAAGTGACGGTGCATCAGGTCGGGCATGTATTCTTTATCGCGCAGGGGGCGGGTCTCGCCGTTCACGACATAGGTCTTCACCTTCTCTTGGGTATTCCAATAGGCGCCACTACCCGCGTAACGCAGATAGTCGTCGAACCCGAAATCGGACGGCTGCTGCGAGAACTGACTCCACTTGCCGATCATCGTCGTGACGTAGCCGGCAGGCTTCAACACCGAGGGAATCAGTTTTTCTTTATTGGGCGAAATTTGACCGACTGCGTCCTGATTACTCCCGCCGGTGCGGAAACCGTAGCGCCCGGTCAGGATCATAGCGCGCGACGGTCCGCAAAGCGAAATCGTGTAACCGTGCGTGTAGCGCGTGCCGCTGCGCGCGAGAGCGTCGATGTTCGGCGTCTTGTAGTTATCGGCCCCATAACAGCCGACTTCGCCGATCCCGTAGTCATCGGCGAGGATGAAGATGATATTGGGTTTGGCCGGTGCGGTCACACCGGTCGCAGCCACCGCCGAAGCGGACACGAAGAGCAGAGTTTGGAAGAGGCGGAAACATTTCATAGGGAAGGGAGACGAGTTAAAATTTAACGGAAACTTCCAAGCTGTATTGCGCGGGCATCACGTAGGAGAAGCGGTAGACGTTGGCCCCGCTCGCGAGGGTCGTGAAACTGGTCTTGCGGACCGTGTTGTTTTCGAGGTCGACCAGATTGCGGACGCCGAGGCGGACCCGCGTCTGCTGACCCCAAATCTTCTGGTCGCGCATGATGTAGGCATGCACCAGATGCGAGGAGCCGCCGATCATCTCCTGCCGGTTAGGCACCCCAAACAAATAGTTATCCCGCCAGATGCCGTTCACCCCTAGGCGCACGCCGCGGAGGAGGTTCGGCGCATCCTTGGCGAACGCGTAGTCGGCCACCCAACTCGCCGACCAGGGCGCGGCGCGTGCGCCGGTGGCGCCGGCGGAGTTATCGAGCGTATCGAGCAGGTTTTTCGCATCCAAAAGCAGCGTCGGACTCTCGTCCGGACGCTTTTGCGCCGCTTCGTAATAAGCCCGGAACGAGGACAAATCGGGCTGGCTCGCGACCTGGGCGCGACCGACGGTGAGCCGTAGTTGCACGCCTTTGACCGGGCGGGCCATCAGCGTGAGATCGAAGCCTTTCGACTGCTCCACGGCGGTAAAATTACGGGACGCGCTGGCCGTGCCGGGTTCGCGGTATTTGTAATTCGGATCACCGGGCAGGACGTTGTTGGGATTCATGAGATCCTCCGTCTGGCTATCGGAAAAGCTCACTAGGTTGTTCCAGCTTAGGACCACGTTTTTACGGTCGATCTCAAACGCGGCAACGGTGAAGGAAATCCGTTCATCGAGCAGCGTGCCTTTAAGGCCCAATTCTTTGGTGGCGCCGTCGATCGGACCGATAGTCTGCCGGTCAAACGTGCGGGCATCCTGAAACCGGAATGACTCGGAATAGACCCCGTAGACATTGATGTTCTTGGTCAGCACATAGGTGAGGCCACCCGTGAGGCTCGTGTTGGAGAGCCGTAGGTTGCGATTCTGCACGTATTCGCCGGACAACGCGTCCTTCCGGCTCGGCGGAGCGATGTCTTCATTCCAACGGCCTTCTTTGCGCAGCGCGAGGTAGTCCCAGCTCCGGCCAAAATCGCTACGGACTCCGAAAAGCGAGAGTAGCTTGCCGTTGAAATAACGGCCGCTAGCCGAGAGCGAACCAGAATAGGCCTGCCGCCACTCGGTGCCGTCTGTCGCCGAGGTGCCGGACGCAAAATACCGGAGCGCCACCATATTGACCGCATTGGTAACCGGCAGCACATCCGGCTTCATCCGATCAAAAATTTCCCGCGAATAAAAAGCAGGGTCATCCAAATAGATCCGAAGCCGACCGCGGTCGTTGGTCGTGTTAATCGCCGTGGCCGCGCCCGTCTCGACCGGCTTGGTATTGAAATACTGCCAGCGCAGATTGAGCACTTGGTCTTCGCGATACTCCGCACTGGCGACCAAGATTTGCTGCATCCACTTAAACCGATCGAAGCGATAAACGGCTGAGCCGCGGAAGGCGTGGACGTCGTTGCGAAAGTGTTTCCGATCGAGCGACGAGTCGATAAACGGCCGGCCGTTGACGTCGACGCTGATCGTCTGGTCGAAAGCATTGTCATTCCGCTCCTCCTGCTGCGTCTGATAATTGTAGGCGAGCTCGGTGCTGATCGGCCCAAGCTGCTGCTCGACGGTCACGGAATACGTGTGAAACGGCCGCGAGTGATTATCGAAGGCCCCGCGGATATTGTATTTCTTGGGGAAGCCGTTGATGCGTTTCGTCCCGACAATAACGCCGGCTGCGTTGCGCATCTGCACATCAAAGAATTGCCCCTCGATCAACGAAGGCTGACCGCCGAACACCCCGTTGGCCGCGCCTCGGTCAATCGCCGGCAATGGCGCCGAAGCAATCCAAACGCGGTCCGACGTGAAGTAGGTTCCCGCGGTGTTGAAGCTCAAGCCACGCCCCGATTGCTCGCGTACAAAAATGCCGGCAAAACCGCGGGCGTTTTCATAGCTGCCCTGCTCGGCCTCGAATCTGATCGAGGTGGTCTTAAACGGCTGCCACAACGCCGCGAGTGTTTCCCCGGCGAACTGATAGGTCGAGGCATCTTGAAACGTCCGGTCCTGCCGCCGTACCGCGTTAAAACGCAGCGCAAGATTCGACGCGACCTTTCGGTTGTAATCCAACTGCCCGCGATAAGCACCGTCGCTGTTGTAGAAAGCCATGACCTCACCGAAGTTCGCGAAACGCGGCCGCTTCGTGAAAACCGCCCCATTACCGCCGGGCTCCACTTCACCGAAGATCAGCGAATTTGAGCCTTTGCCGAAGTCGATCCGCTCCACGTTGTACGTGTCCGACGGGATATACCAACGGAAGTAATTCCGGCTCACGTTATTCGTCTGACTGAGTCCGCGAAACGCGAAGTTGCCCTTGGCGTTATCGTTTTCCATCACCGGCGCCGCGTAGACGTTGGCCACGTAGCCAGCGACATCATCGGCCGAGTATAACCCGAGGTCCTGAATGAAGTCCGCCGTGATCGCATCGATGTTCACTGGCACGTCCTTCAACGCCTGCTTCGTGCGCGTGGCCGAGAGCGTATCGTTGGCCGACCAACCCGTCTCACGCTCTGATGCAATGACGAACGGTGAAAGCCTGACGGCTTCCTCGTTGGCGGACGCAGCACGCACGGGCGCCGGAGCCACCTGCGCCGGAGCGAACGGCGCCAACAGAAGAAACAGCCCTGCAGTTCGAACAAAGCTAAAACAATAAACCGATAATTTCATTTGGGGTATGTTAGGGAATAATACATCAAAAACCCGGCCCCTTATTGGCGCAAAGTCTGCATTACTGGCATCGTTGAGTAATCCATCATTATTTTTGCCATTAATTATTATATGATAACGATTTAGTGTATTTTGCTCATATCATTAACCTTACCCCAAAATAAATTGCTATTACAGGGACCTAAATTTCGCTTCTAAAACTCAAACCATGCCGGTCAAAAGCAAACGTGGAACCAAACAGGCGAAGGCTCTCAATGGGCCTGTTTCGATGCAGCAGGTGGCAGACTACGCGGGCTTATCGCGCTCAGCGGTATCACTCGCTCTCCAACAGCACCCCAGCATACCCGCCTCCACCCGTGACCGCATCCGCGCGGTCGCACAAGAACTGGGCTACCGACCGAATCCACTCGTCACCGCTCTCATGCGTAGCCGTCGCGCGGTCGCGCCCGCTTCTGTGGTACGAGCTTCGTTGGGATTTCTGACCGCAGATGCACCCACGGACCGCTGGCGCGATGCGACCACCCATCGTAATTTCTACGCCGCCGCCGCCACCCGAGCCGTCGAACGCGGCTTTAGCCTTGAGGAATTTTCCGCCACCGACCCTCAAATGCGCCCGGAAAGACTGATCGATCTGCTTCAAGCTCGCGGCATACACGGGATTCTGGTGGCACCACTCACCGGCCAGAAAAACACGCTCCCTTTTGATGCAACCGGTTTTTCCGTCGTGGGCTTGGGCACCAGTGTGCAAGTGCCGGAAATCGATCGCGTCGCCGATGATCATTTTTACGCGGCTCAACTGGCCTATAGACAAGCCCAAGCCCTCGGTTATCGCCGCATCGGGTTTACCCTAGCCGCAGATGTCAGCCAGCGGCTCGAGCACCGTTGGCTTTCCGGCTACTTGGTTGCTCAACAACAAGAATCCTCTCGCCTACGCATCCCCGTATTCATGCCCAAAACGCGCGAGGAGATCCCGCTGGGGCTAAACGCGTGGATCGCCCGCCACCGCGTCGATGCCGTGATTTTTGCCCTGCGCGATCAAAATAAAATGAGCTGTGCTCCGAGCAGCACAGGGCTCATTTCGCTATCCGTCCATGATGACGGCCACGTCGCCGGTATCCGCCAAGACGAATTTCGAATCGGAGCCGAAGCGATCGACCTGCTCGTGGAGAAACTACAGCGCTGGGAAACCGGTTCGCCGCGCGGCCCGCGTCTCCAACTCGTGCGCGGAGTCTGGTGCGCGGGCCTAAGTGCACCCGGCGCCGGTCGAAAACGCCAAGCCCTCCTGTCCAACAAATAAATGAGCCCCGCCGCTTCAGCCGCACGCGCGATCCGCCATTCACACGCCCAAGCGCCAGAATTTTCTCCACATCCACGGTCCGCCGCGTTCGTCTTTACCCGTTCCCCAGCCCTTCAACCCAACTCCTTACCCATGCTCCGTCATTTCCTCCCTGCCCTGCTCGTGACCCTCGGCGGCTTAACCTCACTCTCCGCCGCCGAAAATCAACTCACCGCCGCCGAAAAATCCGCCGGTTGGACGCTCCTCTTCGACGGCCAAACCATGAACGGCTGGCGCACCTACGCCGGTAAACCCGCCGGCGGCTGGGAAGTCAAAGACGGCACACTCCACGCCATCGCCAAAGTCAAAGGCACCGAGCTAATCACCGAGAAAAAATTCAACGACTTCGAGTTCGCCTGGGAATGGAAACTCCCGCTCGCCGGCAACAACGGCGTCAAATATTTCGTCACCGAAGCCCGCCCCGCCGCGCCAGGTCATGAATACCAGATGCTCGACGACAGCGGCCACCCCGATGGCAAGATCGGCTCGCACCGTCAGACGGCCGCGTTTTACGACGTCCTACCGCCCGCCGCCGATAAACCCATGAAACCCATCGGCGAATGGAACGCCTCCCGCATCGTCGTCAAAGGCAACCACGTCGAACACTGGCTCAACGGCAAAAACGTTCTTAGCTACGACCTCGGCAGCGCCGCCGTCAAAGCCGGTCTCGCGAAAAGCAAGTTCACCAAACAAGTCGGCTTCGGCGAAAAAATCGCGGGCCATATCATGCTCACCTACCACCAAGATGATTGCTGGTACCGTAACATCAAAATCCGCGAACTGAAGTAACCCCACGCGGCGCGCTCACCGCGAAATGGGTTTAATCGAGCCACAAAAAAACACCGCCCATTTCGGGCGGTGTTTTGGTTTAAAAATAAAACCAGAAAGCAGCGGCGAATTAAGCCTTTGGTTTCTGTTTCTTGAATTCTTTGTGCGACGATTTTTGCTGGGCGTCCAAGTCAGCGATCAACTTGGCGGCTTCATCGTTCTTACCAGCCTTGAGCGCGACTTCGAGTTTACCGACGAGCTCGATCATCTTCTTCAGCTCGGTCTTGTACGCCTCGACAAATTTGGCCTGATCGGCGGCGGGTTTTTCGGTCGTAATCTCGGGCTTGAAAGCGAGCGAACCTTCAGCGGCGGTCTTGATCGTGGCGACCAAAGCGAGCGACTCCGTGTTCTTCGCGGGATCCGCGATCTGGCGCTTCAACCTACGGTAGGCGCCGTTGAGCTTTTCCATTTTTTCACCAAGCTCGGTGTGTTTTTCTTCGCCTTTGGGGGCGGCTTTAGCGGCCTGGGCTTGCGCGAGGGGCGCGAAGGCGAGCGCGATGCAAGTGCTGGCAATGAGGAGACGGTTTTTCATAAGAGGAAGAGAAGGTTTAAGAAGCAGAGGGACGCTGAAAGATACGCGCGGAATCGAGCTAGTCTGCAACTTCAATTCGCAGCTCCATTCTCCTTTGCCGAGACGAAGTCCAAGTCACGCATCGTGCCGGTCGAGATCGTAAATGAGTCCGAATCTAAACCCAGACACTGCAACCTCGAGATGCCGAGATTAGGGAGCAGAGAGCTGCGCCTTGGGCGAAAACCGCCGTAAGCCCGAATGAGACAGCCAGCCCTGTCAGAATCCGCTCACCATTCGACGCAGGCGACGGAGCGAATTATGAGTGAATCGAGAAAAGCACGACGCGAGGCATGGACACGGGTGAAGCGACGGATACGGACTACGGCAGCCGTACGGCCGGGCGAACCCATGGTTTCGACCCCTTATGGACGTGGCCGCGCGGCGTGGAGTTTGAGGCGCTCGGCCTCGTCGAAGTGATCAATCGCTTCGAGCGAGCGACCGAGTTGGCGAAGGATTTGCGCGAGGTTTTCATGGGCCTCGATGAAGGCGGGGCGGAGCCGGAGCGCCTGGCGAAATTCCACCACGGCTTCGGTTAACTGACCCGTGCTGGCGAGGGCGACGGCGAGGTTACAATGCAAGTCCGCGTCGGCGGGCGCGGCCGCCAGGCCCGCGCGAAACGTGCGGGCGGCGTCTAACCAGCGCTCAGCTTGCGCGAAGGCGTTACCCAAAGTCGCATACGCGGCCGGGGCGCGCGGATCGAGTTGGACGAGTGCTTCAAACTGCGCGATGGCCTCGGCTCGGCGACCCACGCGGACGAGAGTCATGCCCCAATCGCGGCGAATTTTGGGTGAGTCGGGTTTGAGTTGCGCGGCGGCGGCGAAATGCGCGAGGGCTTCGCTCGTACGACCGGCCGCGGCGAGGGCGAGCGCGTAGTTGGCGAGCGTTTCGGCGGATTTGGGGTTGAGCTGGAGCGCGCGTTCGTAGCTGGCAAAGGCCTCGGGCAAGCGACCGAAATCACGGAGGACATTGGCGCGGTTGCCGTGGGCGGCGGCGTGATCGGGTTGTAGGCGAATCGCGGTCTCAAAGTGCGTGAGCGCTTCGGCGAGGCGGCCCTGTGCGCTGAGTTCGCAGGCGAGGTTGTTGTGCGCTTCGGGATAGTCGGGCTTCGCGGCGAGGGCTTTTTCGTACTGCGCGGTGGCTTCGGCGATGCGGCCGAGGCTGCGGAAAGCGTTGCCGAGGTTGTTGTGTACTTCGGCGTAGCCAGGGCGCAGGACGAGGGCGCGTTCAAAGAGCGGTATCGCCTCGAGCGGTTGACCGATCAAGACGAGTTCGCAGGCGAGGTCGTTGTAGCCAGGGGCGTCATTGGGGCGTAGCTCGAGGGCGCGGCGGAAGCTGGCGATGGCTTCGTCGTGGCGACCTTTTTTGGCGAGGGTGTCGCCGAGATTAAACCAAGCCATCGCGGCGGCAGGATTGCGCGCGAGCGTGGCGCGCCAGAGGGATTCATGGCTGAGGTATTCCAGGCTCTCGCGCCATGTGAGTACGCCCAAAACCGCCAGCAACGCGGCGGGGGCGATTACGCGGAGGCGAGCCCACGCAGCGGGCAAGCGCTCGAGCGCGACGGTGAGGCCGGCGCCGGCGAGCGCGAGCGGGCCCATGCTGGCGAGGTATTGAAAATGGTCTCCAACAAAGGAATAGCGGAAAAAATAGATGTTAAAAAATCCGAGCACGGGAAAAAGCAACGCGCCAAAAAAAATCGCCGCGGTAAAAACCGGTCGAAGCGCGCTGTCACGTCGCCACCAAAGCAAACCGAGCACAACGAGCATCGCCGCGAGCGGGCCGTACACGCGTAGATCGGCGCCGTCGATCTGCCAGCGCGGGTAAATAAAAATCAGGTCAGCGGGCCAAGCGAGTTTACCGAGGTAAAACCACACGACGTGGCCGGCGATGGCGCAACGTTCGGGCCACGTCTGCGCCCAAGCAGCACCTTCTGCGCCCGAGTGGAAGCGCTGCTCCCAGATCGTCCAAGCAGCGGCGCAGAGCGACAACGCAAAGAATGGCCCCAGCGGCAACAGATCGCGCCAGCTGAGCCGGCGCTGCATCCACCACAGGCTCAAAGCTAGCACGACGGGCAAGGTCACCGTCGAGGGTTTGCTCAAGATCGCGAGTAACGCACACAGCAGCGCGAGCGCATAGGCGTAGCCGTAAGTCTGAGCGAGCCGCGCCGCCGCCCCTCCCTTTGCGGTTTTACGTGCCGAGGAGGACGGCGCCGAAGCCCTGTTTGTTTTTAACCATCGCAGGTAAAAACGAATCGCGAGCAGGAAGAAGATGGCTGACTGGGTGTTTTTGAGTTCGCAGATCCAGGCGACAGATTCGACTTGGACAGGATGCAACGCCCAGAGCGCGGCCCCGAGCCAGGCACCGCGCACATTGAGTTGGCGAAGCACGCGCCAGAGTAGCACGGCGGACAGCGCGTGGCAGGCGAGCGTGACCAGATGATACCCGAGCGGTTCCACCCCCCAGAGCGCGTGTTGCACCCAGAAATTTGTCAGGACGAGGGGAAAGTAATTCGCGGCGGCCGTGGTCCAGATTTCCCGGAGACCGAGCGGGCCTACGATAGTGGGATTAGCGGTGACGTGGAGATCGTCGTCCCAGAGGAATTCACCGGGCAACACGCCGAGGTACGCCAAAATCACCGCCGCCACGAGGGCGAAACCCCAAAGCAGGGAACGATCCGGGACGATCGGGCGAATCGGCGCTGGGGAGATCGGCGGACGCATGCGAGGTAATGAGAAGCGCAGGGATGAAGCGGCATGAGGTCAACGCCGAGACGTCTCGCGGGCACGCCGCGCGTACACAAAAAACGCCAGCTCTAGGGGCTGGCGGTTTAAAGCG
>CAJAFD010000530.1 GCA_903938935.1 uncultured Opitutia bacterium | reverse complement strand
TTTTTCGCCCGCGATCCGCTCCCCAAGCTCCGCGCGCAACTCATCGCCACGCACGGCGCCGCCCACCTCGACGCCCTCGACGCCGAGCTCAACGCTTTCATCGAATCGTCCATCAACGTTTCCCTCGCCCTCCCGCGTCCCACCGCCGATGCGGCCGCGATGCTGGCGGATGTGTTCGCCCCCGCGAGTGCCCCGCTGCCGTGGCAACCCACGCCCGTCGCGCCGGAAAATCTCAACGCCGCCCAAGCGCTCAATCTCGGCCTGCGTAAAATTCTCAGCGAGCGCCCAGAGTCGCTCGTTCTCGGCCAAGACATCGGCACCTACGGCGGCGCCTTCAAAGTCACCGAAGGCCTGCTCGCCGATTTCGGCCGCCCGCGCGTGTTCAACACCCCGCTCGCCGAAAGCGCCTGCACCGGCTACGCCATCGGCCTCGCGCTCAACGGCCACCGCCCGATCGAGGAATTTCAATTTTCCGACTTCGTCACCGAGGCCGCCACGCAGATCACGCTCAACGCCGCCACCTACCGCTTCCGCTCCGGCGCCGCCGTGCCCCTGGTGTTGCGGCTCCCCACCGGCGGCGGGCTCACCTTTGGCTCCTTCCATTCGCAGGAACTCGATTCATTTCTCCTCACGATGCCCGGCCTCAAAGCGCTTTACCCGAGCACGCCGCAGGATGCGTTCAACGCCCTCCTCGCCGCCTACGAGGACAACAACCCGGTGCTCCTCTTCGAGCACAAGGCCCTGTACCGCCGCGGCAAAGCCCCCGTCGCCTGGGACGCCAACTACCGCGATGTTTGGTCGCCGAAAAAACTGCACGCCGGCGACTACGCCACGCTCGTCACCTACGGCGACATGGTCCACCTCGCCGAGGAGGCCGCCGCCTACTTCGCCGCCGAATACGAAATCACCCTCGACGTTTTCGATCTCCGCGCCCTCGCCCCGCTCCGCCTCGACGCCATCGAAGCGTCCCTGCAGCGCACCGGCCGCCTCATCGTCCTCCACGAAGGCCGTCGCACCCACGGCTTCGGCGCCGAGCTTGTCGCCCGCCTGACCGAGAAACACTTTTCTGCGATGAAGGCCGCCCCGCTGCGCATCGCCTCGCTCGATTTACCCGTACCCTTCGCCCCCGAGCTCGAGCAAGCCTTCCGCCCCACCAAAGACAAAATCATCGAGCGCATCACGGAGTGGATGGGGTGATTTTTCGCCCAGCAAAAATCTAGGGTTTCCCCATGTCCCAATCGAAAGCAGGCCCCCGCAAATCCTCCCGCCCAAGCGCTGCCCGCTGGGCCCGCATCCGCCTCTTCGCCATGGATGTCGACGGCATCCTCACCGACGGCACGGTTCTCATCTCCTCCGACGGCACCGAGGCCAAACGCTTCTCGATCCTCGACGGCCTCGGCCTCGCCCGACTGCGCGACGCCGGCCTCCCGCTCGCGTGGATTTCCGGCCGCGCCTCCGGCGCCACCACCGCCCGGGCCACCGAGCTCAAAATCCCTCACCTCATCCAAGGCCGCTCCGATAAACTCGCCGCCCTCACCGAGCTCGCCGCCCAACTCAACCTTCCGCTCTCCGCCTGCGCCTACATGGGCGACGATGTGATCGACGTCCCCGCCCTCCGCGCCGCCGGCCTCGGCATCAGCGTCCCCGGCGCCATCGCCGAAGCTCGCGCCGCCGCCGACTACATCACAAAACGCGAAGCCGGCCTCGGCGCCGTCCGCGAAATCTGCGACCACCTCCTCGCCGCCCGCGGGAACAAACCTCGCCGCTAGCGTACCTTTGCGCTCCCCTTTCTCCGTGCTCCGGCTCGCTCCCATTTTTTGCTTCCTCAGCCTCCTCGCGAGCCTCACGCGCGCGGCTGAGCCCGCGCGAACCGTCCAACCCGTCGTCGCCAAAAACTGGAGCCTGCCCTTGTTCACCAAAGAAGGCCACCGCAGCCTGACGCTCCGCGGCACCGAGGCGCGCACCTTCAGCGCCGAGCGGATCGACATCATCGATCTCAACATCACCACCTTCAACGGCGACGCCACCGCCAAGGTCGACTCGATCCTCCTCTGCCGCGAACTCGCCAGCTTCTTCCCCAACGAAAAAATCGTCCGCGGCGAATCCACCGTCCGCCTCGTGCGCGACGACCTCGAAATCACCGGCGAACAATGGACCTACGACCACGCCGCCAAAAAAGTTTCCCTCGCCCGCCACGCCCGCATAACCTTCAAGGCGCAGTTGCCCGACATCCTCAAATGACGCTTCGCCCGTTCCTCTCCCTCCTCGCCGCGCTCGCCGTCGTGCCCGCCGCCCTGCGCGCTCAAACCGCCGCGCCCGAGCTCGCCAAAGAAACCGTCATCGAATGCGCCGGTCTCGCCGAGACGACCAGCACCGAAACCGAAAGCGTCGCCACGTTCCGCGACCGCGTCGTCGTCACCGCCAGCAACCTCAAACTCACCTGCGATTACCTCAAAGTCGTCACCTCCCGCAAAGGCGACCCCAAGGCCATCATCGGCAAACAAAGTTATTTCAAATCTCTCGTCGCCACCGGAAACGTGCGCCTCGTACAGAGCGACCGCATGGCAACCTGCGGCCGCGCCGAGATTTTCCCCGACGAAGATCGCGTCGTCCTCAGCCGCGAGGCGAAGACCGACCCTTTTCCCTCCGTCACTTTCGATAAAACCGTCATGACCGGCCCGCGCATGATCCTCTACCGCGGCCAACGTCGCGCGGTGGTCGAGCCCGAGGACGGCGTCGGCGTCCGCCTCACCGGCCCCACCATCAAAGACCTCGGTTTCGAAAAACTAAAACCGGCCCCCGGCGCCACCCCCGCACCCAAATCCGCCGCGACCGCCGCCCCAGCCGCGTCGCCCAAACCCACCCCATGAGCGCCCCCGCCCCCACGAGCCCGCGCTCCGAGATCGTCACCCAGGGTCTCGTTAAAACCTTTGGTGCCCGCACCGTCGTCGATGGCGTCAGCCTCCGCGTGAGCGCCGGCGAGATCGTCGGTCTGCTCGGTCGCAACGGCGCGGGCAAAACGACGGCGTTTTACATGGTCGTCGGCCTTGTGCCTGCCACCGCCGGCACGGTTTTTCTCGACGGCATCGACCTGACGCGCCTGCCCATGCACGAGCGCGCCCGCCACGGCATCGGTTACCTCCCGCAAGAAGCCTCCGTCTTCCGCAAACTCACCGTCGAGGAAAACATCCTCGCCATCGTCGAAGTGATCAACGTGCCCCGCGCCGAGCGAGCCGCCCGCGTCGCGCATCACCTCGCCGAACTCTCGCTCACGCACCTCGCCAAACAAAAAGCCTTCACGCTCTCCGGCGGCGAACGTCGTCGCCTTGAAATCGCCCGCGCCCTCGTCACCCGGCCGAAGTTTCTCCTCATGGACGAACCGTTCGCCGCGATCGATCCCATCTCCGTCGCCGAGGTGCAGAAAATTATTCTCGAACTGAAAACCCGCGGCATCGGCGTCATCATTACCGATCACAACGTCCGCGAGACCCTCCGCATCGTCGACCGCGCCTACCTCCTCGAGAAAGGCAAAGTCCACTTCGAAGGCACCGGCGAAGCACTCATCAAAGACGACCAAGCGCGCAAGTTTTACCTCGGCGAAGATTTCAACATGTGACGGCCTGCCCCGCGGACCGCCGCCGGATTTCATCACCCCATTTTTAGCGGCCACCACGCGATTAAACGGAAAACCCACTCCCCATGCAAAAAGCCATTCAAGGCATCACCGTCGCGCATTTTTTCGAAACC
>CAJAFD010000529.1 GCA_903938935.1 uncultured Opitutia bacterium | reverse complement strand
GAGGCCGAAATAATTTTGAATGAATGCGATGCCGTTCTCCGTGGCTTGGCCGGGCAGCGAGAGGTACGTGATCGTGCTCGCCTGCGTGGCCATGACGGAGAGGCCGATCGTGCCCCACTTCGTCGTGCTGTTGCCCTTGAGGTAAGTGTTGAGGTTGTCGGTGTGACGCGTGCGCCAGGTGCCGTAGGCGGCGACACCGACGATCGCGCCGAGGAGGACGAGCCAATCGAGCAGGTTCATGCGTAAGCGCGGGTGAAAAACGTGAGCGCGATCACCACCACGACGAACGCGGCGAGGACAAAAAGGTAGACGCCGCGCCAAGTGCGGAAACCGGGGACGCCCGGAGCGTCATCGGCGGGCGGAGGTGGATTGGGCGGCGTTTTCATTTCCCGAGCGAGATCAAGTTGGCGAAGAGACGGTAGGCGCCGGGGACGCCGGCGGGGAGTTGGCGGAAGAAGCCGAGGCCCGTGTAAACGTAGTAGCCTTGGCCGTGGCGGGCGACGAGGAGCGCGCCTTTTTGCGGGGCTTCGCCGGCGTCGTTGCAGGCGAGGAGCGGGGTGAACTCGGCGCCCCACGTGGTGCCGAAATAGGCGCCGCGCTCTTGGACCCAACCGGACCAATCGGCGGCGGTTAGTTTGTTGGGAGAATTGAACGCGGGGTGGGTGGGCTCGAGGAGGGTGATGGCGGCATCTTCGTCGGTCACGCGGGCGTCGTTGCCGCCGAGGGTGAGGGCGTAGGGGGCGAGGCGGTCGGTTTTGATGTCGCGGCCGGGCCGGTTGTATTGGGCGACGACGGTGCCGCCGGCTTCGACCCAGGCGAAGAGGGCGGGGAGGTTGGCGGCGAGATCATCGCGGGTGTTGAAGGCGCGGACGCCGATCACGACGGCGTCGAGGGCGGCGAGTTTTTGCGCGGTGAGATCAGCGCCGGTGAGCGTGGTGACGGTGCAGCCGAGTTGGGCGAGGGCGGCGGGGATGTCGTCGCCGGCGCCGGGGAGGAAACCGATTTTCTTGGCGGCCACGGCGACATCGAGGGCGACGGCGCGTTGGCGGGCGAGCGGTTGAAGCAGCTGCGGCGGCAGGTGCGCGTAGTTTACTTCGTCGCGCGCATTGCGGTAGGTCGCGGAGCCGATCTTCGCGACGGCGCCCAACGTGGCCGATGCAGCGGTGGCGGGCGCGGTGACCTCGAACGTGAGGCGAGATTTCGCGCCGAGGGTGGCGAGCGTGAAGGGCTGCGTGGCGGGCGTGGCACGCCAGCCCGCGGGAAGCTCGAGGGCGACGGTGCCGGTGCGGTCGGGGCGATTGGCGGAGATTTCCACGCTGACGGTGCGGGTAGCGCCGGGCGTGAAAATGGTGACGTCGGCGGTGAAACCGAGCGAGACGGGTGGAACGATGTCGAGGCGGCGGCGTTTTTCCGTGGAGCCGGCGCCGCTCACGGAAAACGGTTCGTCGGCGACGATAAGTTGTTGGCCGTCGATTTCGAAAACGTAGTCGAGGGCGACGGTGGGAAGGTTTTCCGCGTTGCCGATGAGAGCTGGATCGTCGACGCGAGCGAGGCCGGGGCGGCCTTCGGCGCGGAGCCAATACGGCGTGGTGAGTGGCGTCGTGGTGGGCAGGAAAAATTGCGAAACGTGCGTCTCGGTTTTTTGGGCGAGAGTGACGCCGGTGGTGAGACTCGCGCCGGTTGTAGGGCGCGTGGCGACCCAACGAAGCGGGACGGCGGAGGTCACGGTGTGCGTGAGGCTTAGTGTTTCGCCGGGAACGGCGTCGGGCGTGGCGACCGTGGTGGTGACGGTGAGGCCGAGGCAACTTTGGAGAACGCGGTCGAGTTGCGCGCGTTTGTCGCTGACGAGCGGATCGGCGGGGAGCGCGGCGATTTTCGCGCGGAGGGCGAGGAGCGCGGGGATGTTGGCGGCGAGATTTTTTTCGTCGAAGCCGGTGAGCGCAGCGGTGGCGAGGGCGTCAATCTCCGCGCCTGGGCCGGGGTAACGCGTGGTCCACGACGTGGCGACGCCGTCGAAAAGCCCCGTGGTGGCGGGAGCGCCACCGAGCAGCGTGAACGTCTCGGTGCGCGGACCAGTACCGACGCCGGCGCCGCGACCTTGGCCGAAGATGACGCCGCCGAGATTTTGGGTTTTGTGCTGGGCGAGGATGCGGAGCGAAAGCGTGGAAACCGGAATGCCGAGGACGGGATCGTCGCCGCCGATCACGACGGGGAGGGCGTCGCGGGAGGGCGTGCCGCGACCGAAGGCGCCGTTTTGCAAGATGCGTTTGGGCTGCCAGGGTTTCAGGCCTTGGGCGATCTGCTCGGGGTAGGCTTTGGGATCACCGGCGAGTTTGAAGGCTTCGATGGAGAGGACGGCGGAAGCGGTATGGTGGCCGTGGGTGCCGCCGGGTTGCGGTGAAAAACGCGTAAGGATGACGTCGGGTTGAAAACGCCGGATGACGCGCACGATGTCGCCGATGACTTCGTCGCGACCCCAGACGCGTTGGGTGTCGGCGTAGTCTTTGGAGAAACCGAAATCGAGGGCGCGGGAAAAATATTGGTGGGCGCCGTCGAGGCGGCGGCCGGCGAGGAGTTCTTGAGTGCGGGCGACGCCGAGTTTGTCGCCGAGTTCGGGGCCGATGACGTTTTGACCGCCATCGCCGCGCGTGAGGGAGAGATCGGCGGTGCGGTAACCTTGGCCGCGGGAAAGCCACGCGAGGAGCTGGGTGTTTTCGTCGTCGGGATGCGCGGCGGCGTAAAGGACGGAGCCGAGCTCGCGGAAGGCGCCCAACTCGCGGAGGGCTTCGGGAATCGTCGCGGGGGCGGGCGTGGCCGGCGCAGGCTCGGCGGCGTGCAACGCAGCGAGCGTGAAAAGGGCAGCGGTGGCGGAGGCGGTGCGAAAAAAGGACATCGGCGGCGGGGGTGGAAAGCGAGACGGAGCGAGGCGAACGAAAACGGGAACAACAAAAAGCCCCGACGCAATGACGTCGGGGCTGGAGAAAATTATTTCAACGAAGCGATGAGGTCGTCGTTTTGTTTTACGAAAGGGCTTTGGGCGCCCTCGGCGGCGACAGCGAGGGTCTTGGATTGGTTGGCGGCGGCGATGGCGGCGGGTTTGTCGCCGAGCCGCGCGAGAATTTTAGCCTTCAAGTGAACCATGTAGAACGCGGGTTTTTCGCCGGAGGTGGCGGCGGTAATCCACGCGAGCGCTTTTTTGAGATCGAGGCGGTGCTCGTAGTAGAAACCGGCGGCATTGTAGTAAAACGAGTTGGACTTTTTGCCCTCGGCGGCGGCCGCGGCTTCGATCTGCGGGACGAGCGTGGCGGTGAGGTCGAACTCAAGTTTCACGGGCACGCGGGTTTTTTCCCAGCTGATGTTGAGCGTGGCGGATTCGTCGCGGAGATCACCGAAGTCGATCGTGAGCGTTTCGATGGCCTCGGCGAGGGCGACGGGTTTGACGGTCACGCGGGCGACATCGTTTTTCTGGTCGTAGGCATAGGTGCCCCATTGCTTGGCGGCTTTCTGGACGATGATCGTCCAGGTGTCTTGGCCGGGAATGGAGAACAGCTCGTAGGTGCCGGCGTCGAGAGCGGCGCCTTGGAATTTCACGGGCGTGCTGAAGGTGAGGCGCGTGGCGTTATTGGCGCCGGTGCGCCAAACGCGGCCATACGCTTCGATGCCGCCGAAGATCGCGCGGCCCTTCATGCTCGGGCGCGAGTAGGCGACTTCGATGTCGGTGAGGCCGACGCGTTGCTTGAGCGTGGCGGCCGGGCTCGGCGCGGGGAACGTAACTTTAGGCGCGGCCGGCGCGGCCGGCGTGGCGGCGGTTTGAGCGGAGAGGTTGGCGCTGCTGGTGCAGGCGAGCGCGAGGAGCACGAGGGAACGAGCGAGGGGGTGTTTCATGGTATAAAAAGCGAAATGAGATTAGCGGGACTGACGCGGAGCGCGGGCCGGCGTTGCGAGCGCGGCGCGGAAACGATTTTTTTAATTTAAGTAAGGCCGGTGATTTCACCGTCGTCGGTGATGTCGATGTGTTCGGCGGCGGGGACTTCGGGCAGGCCGGGCATGCGGAGAATTTCGCCGGCGATCGGCACGAGAAAACCCGCGCCCGCGGCGATCTCGATCTCGCGCACGACAAACGTGAAACCGCGCGGACGACCGAGCAGCGCGGGTTGGTCGCTGAAAGAATATTGGGTCTTCGCGATGCAGATCGGCAGCCCGGTGAGGCCGAGTTCGGCGATGGTTTTGAGATCGGTGCGGGCTTTGGCGCCAAACTCCACGCGGTCGGCGCCGTAGATGCGCGTGGCGACGGCGGTGATTTTTTCTTCGACCGTCTGCGTCAGCTCGTAGGCGTAGTGCGGCGCGCGCGGGCGTGGCGATTTTTCGCAAGCGGCGACGAGTGCGGTGGCGGCTGCGAGCGCGCCTTCGCCGCCGAGGCCGAAGTGATCGCTCGGGACCGCGTGCACGCCGAACTCGGCGCAGAGCTGGACCACAAGGGCGAGTTCTTCGGCGGTGTCTGTCGGGAAACGATTAAGCACGACGACGGGCGTGAGGCCAAAGACGCGGGCGTTTTCGAGGTGCTTTTGGAGATTCGCGAAACCGCGCCGGATGGCGTCGGGGTTGGCGGCGGAGAGTTCTTTGAGCGCGGCGCCGCCTTGGTATTTGAGGGCGCGGACGGTGGCGACGAGCGCGAGGGCGTCGGGCCAGAGGCCAGCGGTGCGGCATTTGAGATCGAGAAATTTTTCACCGCCGAGGTCGAAGCCGAAACCGCATTCTGTGACGACGTAATCGGCGAGGCTGAGGCCGAGCCGCGTGGCGAGGACCGAGTTGGTGCCTTGGGCGATGTTGGCGAACGGGCCGCCGTGAAGAATCGCGGGCGTGCCTTCGTGCGTCTGGACCAGATTGGGGACGATCGCGTCTTTGAGGAGCGCGGCCATCGCGCCGTGGATTTTGAGGTCGCGGGCGTAGATGGGTTTTCGCTCGCGAGTGAAACCGATGAAAATGCCGCCGAGCCGCGCTTTCAAATCGGCGCGCGAGGAGGCGAGGCACAAAATCGCCATGACCTCCGAGGCGGCGGTGATGTCGAAGCCCGTCTCACGCGGGACGCCGAAACCGCGACCGCCGAGACCGATCATGATGCGGCGCAACGCGCGGTCGTTCATGTCGAAGACGCGCTTCGTGCGCACCGTCATCGGATCGAGGCCGAGGACGTTTTTCTTGTTCTGCAGTTGGTTGTCGACGCACGCGGCGAGGAGATTGTGGGCTTTCTCGATGGCGGCGAAATCGCCGTTGAAGTGTAGGTTGATGTCGGCGTGCGGGCCGACGCGCGCGCGACCGCCGCCGGTGGCGCCGCCTTTAAGACCAAAGACCGGGCCGAGCGAAGGCTCGCGGAGGACGGCGGCGGCTTTTTTGCCGAGGCGGGTGAGGGCGTCGGCGAGGCCGATGGTGGTGGTCGTCTTGCCCTCGCCGGCGGGCGTGGGGGTGATGGCGGAAACGAGGATCAGGCGTGAGCGCTCGGCGCGGGCGGCGTCGATGCGGGCGAGCGGGAGTTTGGCTTTGAAGCGCCCGTGCAGTTCGAGTTCGTCGGCCGTGACGCCGAGTTTGGCGGCGATTTCGGTGATGGGGCGGAGGACGGATTTCTCGAGAGCGGAGATGGAGTCGAGGGAAGCCATAGAAGATGAGATGAACTGAGGTTGCAGCCTGTAGCCCCGGCGTCGAGCGCGGCGTGAATGAACAGGCTGAGAAATTTACCCCTCGCGTGATCAGGGTGGGGCGGTCGCGCGATGATTGTGAATTGCGCTCGTGCGGCAGGTGGGCGTGATCGAGGCATGACCCCCGCGTTCCGACGTGTTTTTAACCCTGTGTTACTCGTAGTGTTGAGTTTGGGCTTTTGCGGTGGTTGCGCAGGGCCCACCGGAGTGGCGCCCACGCTCGATACGGCGCCGACGGCAACGCTTCCGGCTCTTAAGGTGGTGCCGGGCGATGCGTTTGTGGTGATCTCGGGCGGAGGCACGCCGCTGTCCAATAACTACTCGCAATACCTCCAAGCGCGCGCGCTCAACGACGCGTGGCGGGCGCGTTACCCGCGCGAGGCCGTGTGGACGTTTTTCGGGGCGGGCAACCGGCCGGGCGCGCCGGCGGTTTTGGCTGATGTGCGCCGCCAATACAAACACGACGGGCTAATCGTGGAATCGTGGCTACCCGGCGAACTCGCCGAAAACCGGCCCGCGACGAAGGCCGAGATTCTCGGGGCCTTGCAACGCGAGATTTTGCCGCGCGTGGCGCAGGGTGGGACGTTGACGCTCTTCGTCGGTGATCACGGCGAACTTTCGCGCGGCAAAGTCCGCGAGAGCGCGATCACACTCTGGCAAATGCAGCGCACCGGCAGCGGCGCCAAGGCCAGCTGGCGCTCCGACCCGAAGGAAATCCTCACCGTTTCTGAACTCCGCGCCGCGCTCGATGCCGGACTGGGGCGAGGGCGCGTGGTGTTTTGTTTTACCTGCTGCCACTCGGGCGGATTTCACCACCTCGATGTGCCGCGCGCTGCGCCAGCCAATCCGGCGTGGTTTCGTGGGCTGCAACCCGTCGCCTGCGCCGATTGGTCTGAAACGCCCGCGCCGGCGCGGATCGCCGGCTTCACGGCGACGACGGAAGATTCGCTCGCGGCCGGCTGCGATCCCGACCCCGATCCGGAAAAATGGCGCGGCTACGAACGGCTTTTTCCGGAGGCGTTGCTGGGCGTTGATTTGATGTCGGGTAAAAAACTCGCGCCGGCTCTTTCGGATTTCGCCGCGGCGCACACGGCAGCGACGTTGTTGGATCGCACCATTGATAAACCTTTCCGCACGAGCGAGGCGTGGCTCGAGCGCTACGCGACGCTCATCGAAACCGTCCTCGCCGAAAGCCCCGCGCTCACGCCGGCTGTGCGCGCGCAGGTCGAGCGTTACCACCGCATCGTGAATGGCGAGGCGCCCGGCCTCAGCGACCCCGCGTTTCTCGCGCAGCAGCAACAAACCGAGCGCTTCCTCGCCGCGCTCGCCGAGCAAAACCCTTCGGCGGCGCTGGTGTTGCTGGCTGGCACGCGCGCCGATCTCACGCCCGCGCCCGAAACGACCTCGGGCGGGTCGCGGCGACGAGCGGGCGCTCCGACGAATATCCGCAAGCTCTGGTCCGAGACGATTCGCCCCGCGTGGAAGGCCGCGCTCGTTGCCAAAAAAGTCGCCGATATTCCCGAGGCCGCGCGCGCCTTTGAATTACAACTCATCGCGCTCGAGGAAAAAACGCCCGCGAAAATTTACCTGCCCGGTGATCGCGAGGCGGTGCGCAACGAGTTGTTTTGGCGTTCGGGTTACGCGCAGGTCGATGCGAAGAATCAGGCGCGCGCCGTGGTCGTGGCGCGTTGGGAAGCGGGTCGGCGCGCGGCGATTCTCGCTTGGGCGCGCGCGTCGTCGGATGAAAAAATTCTCGCGGCGGCGCTGACATGGGGTGGTCCCGTGCGCCCCAAAACCGCACCCGCGGTGCGCGCCAGCAACACCCCGCCCGAGCTCGGCGAGAAAAAAGAAGCGCTGCAACGCGCCTTGTTTTATCGCCGCGTGTTGGGCGCTTGGGCTTTTTTAATCGCGGTGGACGAACGGGGCGCGCTTGAGCGTCTCGCCGCGTGGCGCGCGCTCGAAACCTCGCCGCTGCCGTCGTCCTGAGGTCCGGGTGATCCAGCCGACGAACGCGCCGCGCGGTGATTATTGCGCGGCTTTAGCGTCGACGCGCGCTTCGTATTCGGCGCGGGTGTCGCGGAGCGCGCGGGGAATCTCGGGCGCGGCTTTCATCGGGCGAGCGCGTTGGTTGGCGAGGTATTCCACGACGTCGCGGATTTCGGATTTGGTCAAAATCGTCGCGTAGATTTCCGGCATGCTCGACGGTGCGGTGTCGCGCTGCGCGATATTGGATTTTTGGATTTCAACGGGTGCGCCTTCGACGGGTTTGAGCGTGAGCGTCGTGGCGGTTTCAGCGCCCACGGTGCCGACGGCGACGTCGCCCGTTTTCAACGTCACGGCCACGGTGTCGAAACCGGGCGCGATGTGCGCGTTGGGTTTGATGATGGATTCGAGGAGGTATTCGCGCGGGTATTTCGGGCCGATGTCGCCGAGCTCGGGGCCGGCGGCGCCGCCTTGGCCGCCGATGGCGTGGCATTTCACGCAAGCCATGACGGGTTGGTTGTGGAAAATTTCCGCGCCGTTTTTGGCGTTGCCGCCGCGGAGTGCGCCGCGGAACGGGGCGAGCGGATCGGGGTTTTGGGCGAGCGCGGCCTCGCGCGTGGCGAGGGCAGCTTGCACGGCGGGCGTGGCGCGCGTGGTGGCGGCTTCGATGAGCTCGAGTTGCACGATGGCGTTGATCTGGCCGGCGGCGAGGCGATCGAGTTGCGCGACCATGAGCGCATCGGCCTCGGGGTGCTTCAAGACGGCGAGGGCGGCGAGCGCGGTGCGTTGTTCGGCGATGCTGCCGTTGACGATGAGGTTTTTGATGACGGGCGCGGCGGCGTCGGGCGAGAGGCCGGCGATGAGCGGCAACGCGGCGCCGCGGAGTTCGGCGGCTTTGGAGTCGCCGGCGATTTTCACGGCGGCGGCGAGGCGCGGATCTTGAAAATGTTTCAGGGCGTTGAGGGCGGCGGTGCGCGCGCCGGGACTTTGCGCGGGGTCACCGACGATGGCGAAGAACGTATCGGCGGCGCTGCGCAGTTCGAGTTTCTCGGCGGCTTTGAGGGCGGCGGTCTGCACGGTGACGGGCGCATCGACGGCCAGGAG